>JALVYZ010000229.1 GCA_027037705.1 bacterium
GTGGAATTAAAAATTTTATATTCTCATCAACTGCTGCAACTTATGGTAATCCTGAAAAGATGCCAATAACAGAGGATTTTCCTTTAAAACCGATTAATCCATACGGACAATCAAAAGCCTTTTTTGAGAAGGTTTTAAAAGATTTATCAGAAGCAGAAGAAGAATTTAATTATATTTCCTTAAGATATTTCAATGTTGCTGGTGCTGATCCTGATGGAGAAATTGGTCAAAAATATATCAATCCTACTCATTTAATAACAAGAGCAGTTAAAACTGCAAAAGGAGAGTATGATAAACTTGAGATATATGGAACAGATTATCCAACAAGAGATGGGACATGTATTAGAGATTATATTCATGTTATGGATTTAGCAAGTGCTCATATTCTTGCAATGGAATATTTATTAAAAGAAAAAAAGAGTAATATTTTTAATCTTGGTTATGGTTATGGATACACTGTCAGAGAAGTTGTTGATATGGCAAAAAAAGTTACAGGTGTTGATTTTAAGGTTATTGAAACAGACAGAAGGCCAGGAGATCCAGCAGAACTTGTAGCTGATAGTATAAAAATCCAGAAAACGCTTGGCTGGAAACCCAAATATAATAATTTAAAAACTATAATTGAAACAGCGTGGAAATGGGAATTAAATCCGAAATTTTAGGATTTAAACTGATAAAATATAGATAGAGTTATTAGTTCTATATTTCTAACATTTGTCATTTCTTAAATTTTTTTATACTTATTCCATATGGCAAATTTTTATATACTTCAAATAAAAAAGGAGGGAGGCCGAAGCCTCCAGGTTTAATTAATATGCTTCTTCATAAGAGAGTTCCTTATCTGTAATTTTTCCTTTAAAAAGATTATAGACCCAAATTTGATATCCAATAACTATTGGCACGAAAATTAATGCTACAATAAACATTACTTTTAATGTTAATGGACTTGATGAAGAATTATAAATTGTTAAACTATACTCTGGATTTATTGTTGATGGTATCATTCTTGGGAACAGTCCAGCTACTCCCCAAAAAGTTGCCATTACAATAAATAAGCTTGAAGAAAACCAAGCTTTCCAATCTTTTTCTTTAAGTAAAAATATCTTTATTAAAATTAACCCAGCTACTGCAAGTAATGGAATAATCCATAACAGTGGATATTTACCATAATTTTCCCATAAATCAGTTGCAAATGCTGATACAACAAGAAAAATAACAGCAAATATTAATTCTAAATACCAGATTTTATTTGCAACAGATAATGCTCTATTCCTCAAATCTCCTTCAGATTTAATCGCAATCCAAATAGCACCATGTACAAGAAACATCAGAACAAAAAGTATGCCTCCAAGCAACCCATATGGATTTAATAGAGTAAAAAATCCTCCGTGGAAAATTCCATTTTCATCTATTGGTAAACCTCTAAAAATATTTGCAAATGCCACTCCTAAAAGTAAAGCTGGGAGAAAACTTCCAATAAACAAACAGAAATCCCAAATCTTTTTCCAGCCTTCAGATTCAACTTTACCTCTAAATTCAAATGATACACCTCTAACGATTAAAGCAAATAACAATAACAACAATGCTGAATACAATCCATTGAACATCACAGCATAAGTAGTTGGAAATGCAGCAAAAGTAGCACCACCTGCAGTAATTAGCCATACTTCATTACCATCCCATAATGGTCCCATTGCGTTATATATTACTCTCTTTTCTTTATCATTTTTAGCTAAAAATGGCATTAAAGTACCTGCTCCAAGGTCAAAGCCATCAAGCATAAAATATACAGCCCATAAAACTCCCCATAAAACAAACCAAATTATATTTAACATTGCTATTCACCTCCTTATTATTTTAATGATTCTGGTCCTTTTTTAGCATATTTTACAAGTAAATAAAAATCAACCGCACCAAGCAATGAATAAATAATAATAAAAGCTAACAACGAAATTATTACCTGAGATGTTACTAAATGAGAAACTGCATCTTTTGTTTTCATCAAACCGTATACTATCCAAGGCTGCCTTCCAACTTCTGCGACGATCCATCCTAACTCATTTGCAATATATGGAAGAGGAATAGCATATAAGAAAATTTTCAATAAACCTGGGTAATTCTCTATATTCTCTTTTTTTAATACTGCTATTATTCCTAACAATATGAATAATATTCCAAGACCAGCCATTAACCTAAATGACCACATAGTTATACCAACAGGAGGTCTTTCATCTCTTGGAAAATCTTTTAATCCCTTAACAACAGTACTTGGAGAATGTCCTGCTAATATACTTGTTAAAGATGGGATTTTACCTATTTCTACTGAATTTTTTTCATTCTTAGAATCTGGAATTACAAAAAGATACAATGGGACATGATCACCTGTTTCCCATACAGCTTCAAGAGCAGCACCTTTTGTAGGCTGATATTTCATAACTTCTTGTGCATGGAAGTGACCATTTATCCCTTCAAATAATGAAAAAATTATTAACCATACAGCTGCTACTTTGAAACATTTCTTAAAGAAAGTAACTTCGTTTTTCTTAAGTAAATGATATGCAGAAATTCCAAGGACAAAAATTCCAGCCAATATATATGCTCCAGATAAAGTATGAATAAAAATCATCCATCCAAAAGAATTAGTAACTACATCCCAGAAACTTGCAAGTTCTGCTCTCCCATTTCTGATTACATAACCTACTGGGTGTTGCATCCATCCATTTGCAAGCAAAATCCATAAAGCTGAAATGTTTGACGCTATTGCCACTAACCAGATACAAATAGCATGCAACTTTTTGGAAATTTTATCCCATGTAAAAATCCATACCCCAATAAAAGTTGACTCAAGAAAAAATGCTACAGTTGCCTCAATTGCAAGTAATGAACCAAAAACATCACCTACATATTTAGAGTATTGTGCCCAGTTAGTCCCAAACTGGAATTCAAGAGTAATTCCTGTAACAATACCAAGAGCAAAGTTAATTAAAAAAAGTTTTCCCCAAAATTTAGCTGCTCTTTTGTAATCTTCATCCCCAGTTTTTACATACATTGTTTCAAAAATAGCTGTTAATACTGATAAACCAAGTGTTAACGGAACAAAGAAAAAATGGAAAATTGTTGCAACAGCAAACTGCAATCTTGATAAAAATACTACATCCATAATTACACCTCCTTTAATTTATTTTAATTTAAAACAATTATCTTTTTCTGCTAACACTTTAAAATTTATTTTTTTTAATTCATTCCTCAAATTTTCTGTAAGATTATCCCACATCTCATGAATTATACATGATGAATAAAATTCACACACATCTTTATCTTTAATGCAATGATTTAAAAAAATCCTTCCTTCCATTAACTCAATAACCTCAAGCAAAGTTATATCTTCCGGCTTTTTTGTAAGAATATACCCACCTTGAGCTCCTTTTTTAATATTTATAATGCGATTTTTAGACAAAACTTGAACAATTTTTGCGAGAAATGAGATTGGGATTGCACATTGCTCAGCAACTTCTTTTTTAGTAGATAATTCTCCAACCTTCTTTTTACTCATATAAACTAAAACTCTAATTGCATAATCAGTTGCTCTTGTTATCATTTTTATTCTCCTAACCAATAAATATAGGAGCTTTAAGATTATTAAGACCTTTTTAATCTTATATAAACATATAAATTATATTTGTCAAGAAAAAATTTTAACTTTTTAAAAAATTTCTATTAATAGGATAGATAAGGAGGGTTTATTATATTATAGATTTTATAGCATCTAAAATATCATCAGCAACTTCTTCCTTTTTAGCTTTTGGTAATTCTAATATATTTCCATTTCTAAATATTAATGTACATTGATTATAATCACTTTTAAAAGCAATATCTTTTTTTGAAACATCATTAACAACCATTAAATCAATATTTTTTTCAATTAACTTCTGTTTTGCATTTTCCAAAATATCTTGAGTTTCAGCTGCAAAACCGACAATGAGTCTATTTTCTTTCTTTTTTCCAAGCTCTTTCAAAATATCTTTATTTTTTGTTAATTTTAAATAAATGTCATTATCTGTTTTTTTTATCTTTTGTTCTCCTTTTTTAGCAGGTTTATAGTCTGCAACTGCCGCAGACTTAATTATTATATCAAAATATTTAAAATTATCCATTACTGCCTCATACATCTCCTGTGCGCTTCTAACTTTAATAAATTTTGATTTATACGGTGGTTTTAATGATGTTGGTCCTGAAATTAGTAAAACATCAGCTCCTCTTCTAATTGCTGTTTTTGCAAGAGCATATCCCATTTTCCCACTTGAATTATTTGAAATATATCTAACAGGATCTATATCTTCAATTGTTGGCCCTGCTGTAATTAAAATCCTTTTCCCCTTAAAATCTTTTTGTGAAAGCAAAATACATATTTCTTCTAAAATATCATCAACATCAGCGAGTTTTCCTTTACCTTCAACTTTACAAGCAAGTTCTCCCTCTTCAGGATCAATAAAGTAATAACCATGCTGTTTTAACTTTTTTATATTTTCCTGAACAATTGGCGAATGAAACATATTTACATTCATTGATGGAGCAAATAAAACAGGCACACGAGTTGCCATAACCATTGTTGAAAGAAAATCATCTCCAATTCCATTTGCAATTTTACCAATTATATTCGCTGTTGCTGGTGCAATAACCAATAAATCAGCTCTATCTGCTAAAGCCACATGGCCTATCTCTTTAGATTTAAATAATGTAAATAAATCACTTGTAACAGGATTACCAGATAATGTCTGGAATGTTAAAGGACCTACAAATTGTTTTGCATTTTCTGTCATAATTACATTTACATTAGCTCCGGCTTTTGTAAGTTTTCTTAAAAGCAATACAGATTTATAAGCTGCTATTCCACCAGTAACTCCAAGAAGAATTTCTTTACCTTTTAAAATCATTTTTCCTCCAAATAAATGTTCATTTAAGTTATAACTTAGAGATATATTCTAAAATTTTTTTTAATTCATCTCTATTTTTAAAATGAATTAGTAATTTTCCTTTTTCTTTTTTTCCGACATCTATATCAATTTTAGTATTTAACTTCGATGAAATATTATTAAAATAATTTTTAAATTCTTGAAAAAGTAAAACTTTTACAACATTCTCTTTATTATCTTTTTTATTTTTTATTTTACTTACAAGATTTTCAACTTCTCTTACTGATAATTTTCTCTCTATTATCAATTCACAAATTTTGTTTTGTTCCTCTTCTGAAAGATTAACTATCACTTTACAATGTCCAACAGTTAAATTTCCATTTATTAACTGAGTCTTAACAAATTCTGTTAAATTTAATAATCTTAGCATATTTGTTACATAAGTCCTATCCTTCCCAATTAGGTTAGCTATCTGTTGATGAGTATAATTAAATTCTTTAATTAATTTTTCATAACTTTCTGCCTCATCAATTGGATTTAAATCTTCTCTATGGATATTTTCTATTAGAGATATTTCAAATGAAATTTTTTCATTTAAGTCATCTTTTATAATCACAGGAATTTCTTCAAGATTTGCTATTTTCGCAGCTCTATATCTACGTTCACCTGAAATTATCTTAAATTTGCCATTTTCAGGTTTTACAATGATTGGATTTAATATTCCATATTTTTTTATTGATTCTGCAAGTTCATTGATAGTTTTATCATTAAAAAATTTCCTTGGCTGTATTTCAGATGGGATAACTCTCTCAATATTTATTTTTTTTACAATATTATTATTTTCTTCAATATCTAATAAAGCACCTAAACCTCTTCCTAATTTTCTCTTATTCACTTATAATTTCTCCTTATTAGTTCTTTTGCGAGATTTAAATATGCTAAAGCTCCTTTACCTTTTGGATCATATAAAAATATAGGCTTTCCAAAACTTGGAGCTTCTGTAAGTTTTATACTTCGAGGAATAATTGTAGAAAAAAGTTTTGTAGGGAAAATACTTCTAACCTCTTTATAAATTAAAAACGATAATTTTGTTCTTTTATCATACATTGTCAGCAAAATTCCCTCTAAATCAAGTTTAGGATTATAATATTGTTTGACTAATTTATACGTTTTTAAAAGTTTACTTAATCCTTCAAGAGCATAATACTCACATTGTAATGGTACTAACAACGAATCTCCAGCGCATAAACCATTTAATGTTAAGATCCCAAGTGAAGGTCCACAATCTATAACAATATAATCATAATGATTTGTTATTTTTTTTATTGCTTTTTTTAAATAAAAATATTTATTCTCATCATCAACAAGTTCAATTTCAATCCCCACCAAATTTTCATTTGAAGGGATCACACTTAAATTTTTTAAATTTGTAATTCTTATACATTCATTTATATCTTTTTTGCCAATTAAGACCTCATAAATACTATTTTCTTTGACTTTATCTATTCCAACTCCACTTGAAGCATTGCCTTGAGGATCAAAATCTATTAATAATACCTTTTTATTTTTTAATGCTAATGCGGCAGAAAGATTTACAGCTGTAGTAGTTTTTCCAACTCCACCTTTTTGGTTAGCTATACAAATTACTTTTGTAGGCATTATTTAAAGATAACTAATTCCTTTTATAGTGTCAATTAAATTCTTAACAATATAATTTTTTAATTTTTTCTATGATATTAGTAGTTGAATATCCTTCTTTATATTTAAGAATAACTACTTTCCCACCATTTTGCTCGACTATATCTTTACCTACTACTTTATTGATTTCCCAATCTCCACCTTTTACCAATATATCGGGTTTAATTTTTTTAATAAGTTCATATGGTGTTTCTTCTTCAAATGTAGTTATAAAATCAACAAAATGAAAACAAGATAAAATATAAACCCTATCTATTTCTTTTAAAATTGGCCTTTTCTCACCTTTAATTTTTTTTACGCTACTATCAGAATTTAATCCTAAAACTAAAATATCTCCTAACTGTTTTGCTTTTTCAAGATATTCAACATGTCCAGGATGGATTAAATCAAAACATCCATTTGTGAAAACAATCTTTTTATTTTTATGTTTTAAATCTTTAATTATTTTTGATAATTGGATGTGACTTTTAATAAATTTATTCTGTAACATTAAAATTTATATTTTTGCTATCCAAATAGTCTTTAACAATTTTAAAATTATTTTCATTGAGATTTTCAATTCTGATATCATAAACAGGAATTTTTTTCTTGAATTTAAAAACTACAATATTTGAAAAACCGTTCTTTTGTAATTTTTCCTTTAACTCATTCGCCTTTTCATTAAACAAATAACTTCCACAATGTAAAAAATATGAACCTCTAAGTCTTATTCTTAAAGGCTCAATCCCAATTTTTTTTAATTTATTTTCATCTTTTATCATTGAAATTTTTTTGTTGTATGGACCTAAAAATACTCTTTTAAATTCAGCTAATTTTTCTCTCTTTTCAATGTTGTATTTTATATTATTTTTTTCTAAAAAATTTTTTATATCATTTACAACACTTAATAAAGGATAACCATTAATAAATATATTATATTTTTTAATATTTTTTTTAGTTTGAATTAATTGGGTATTATTATCTTTTTTTATCTCTTTTTTAATCTTTTTTTTAACAGGATATTCTGGAAGTTTGACAACATTTGATTTAACTATAACTTTTCTATTGGTAATAAATTTTCCATAATAGTAAAAAAATATTGCTCCTAATATTGAAACTACAAGAATAAAACGTAAAAGTATATCTGTAGATTTTTTCATTATTCTTCAGATTCTTTTGCCTTTTTGACTTCTTCTATAATTTTTTCTGCTAAAAATGATGGAACCTCTTCATAATGAGAGAATTTCATTGTAAAAATTCCTCTCCCACCTGTTAATGACCTTAAATCTGGAGCATAGGTTAAAACTTCAGACATTGGAACTTTTGCTTTAATTAATTGATTTCCACCTGCAATAGGGTCAACTCCTGTAACTTTTCCTCTTCTACTATTTAAATCACCTAAAACATCTCCAAGAACATCATCAGGGACTGTGATTTCCATATCCATTATTGGTTCAAGTAAAACCATCCCAGCATCTTGTGCAGCTTTTTGAAAAGCTAATGAACCAGCAATTTTAAAAGCTAATTCACTTGAGTCAACTGAATGGTGAGAGCCATCATATAATGTAACTTTAACGTCTACCACAGGATAACCTGCTAAAACTCCTCTTTCCATTGCTTCTCTAATTCCTTTTTCAACTGCAGGGATAAACTGCTTAGGGATCACGCCACCAACAATTTTATCCACAAACTCAAATCCTTTTCCTCTTGGTAAAGGTTCAATCTCTATCCAACAATCTCCATATTGTCCTCTACCACCTGATTGTTTTTTATATTTACCTTGCGCTTTTGCTTTTTTTGTAATTGTTTCTTTATAAGGAATTTTTGGAGTTTTCAAGTCAACATCTACTTTAAACTTTCTTTTTAATTTTTCCACTGTTACTTCAATATGAACTTGACCCATACCTGATAAAATTAATTCTTTTGTTTGAGGATCTCTACTTACCCTTAATGTTGGATCCTCTTCCATTAACTTTTGTAACGCTCCTGAAACTTTCTCTTCATCTCCTTTTGATTTTGGCTTAATAGAGTAAGAAATAACTGGTTCTGATACTTCCATCCATTCTATATAAATTGGATTTGCAGGATCACATAATGTATCTCCAGTTAATGTTTCTTTTAATTTTGTAACAGCAACAATATCGCCATTAACAGCAGAAGGAATTGGGATTAATTTTTTCCCAACTACTTTATAAATTTGACCTAATCTCTCTTCTACATCTTTTGTTGTATTTAAAACTTTTGCATCAGAATTAATAGAACCTGAAAAAACTCTAAAAATTGTAATTCTTCCAGTAAATGGATCAGAAATAGTTTTAAAAACAATACCAGCAAATGGTTTTTCTGGATCAGGTTCTAAGAATATTTTTTCTCCTGTTTTTTTATCTATAGCCTCTAAACTGGCTTTTTGAGTAGGATTTGGCATTAATGAAATAATATAATCAACTAATTGAGTAACACCAATATTTTTAACTGCTGAACCACATACTATTGGTACAAATTTTCCAGTTATTGTCCCTTCTTTTAAAGCATTTTCAAGCTCATCTTTTGAAATTTCTTCTCCACCTAAATATTTTTCAACTAATTCATCATATACTTCTACAATATTTTCAATAGCTTTTTCTTTTAATTCTTCAACTTGTGATTTATATTCATCTGGTATGTCAGATTTTTTGAACTTTCCACTTTGATTATCTTCATAAATATATGCTTTCTCCTCTAAAATATCTATAACACCTTTAAAATTTTCTTCACTTCCAATTGGAATTTGCAATATTAAAGGTTTAACACCTAAAATTTTTTCAATATCCCCAACAGCTCTTTCAAAATTTGCTCTTTCTCTATCTAATTTATTTATAAAAATTATTTTAGGAATTTGAAACTCATCTGCCAATTTCCATAAAATTTCAGTTTGTACTTTTACTCCTGAAACAGCTGAAACTATAAAAACTGCTCCTCCAACAGCTTTCATACAATTTTTTGTATCTTCAATAAAATTAGCATAGCCAGGTGTATCGACAATATTAATTAAATGTTTATTATACTCAACATATGCGATAGAAGATGAAATTGTTATCTTTCTTTTTATTTCTTCAGGTTCATAATCCATAATTGAATTGCCATCATCCACACTACCTAATCTATCATTCATTCCACAATTATATAAAATAGCTTCGCATAATGAAGTTTTACCAGCTCCACCATGTGCTACAACAACAATATTCCTTATATTTTCAACATTATACTGCTGTTTCATCCTCTGCTCCTTTCTTAATAATTTTGCATTATATTTGCATTTTTATAAAATTATGTCAAGATTAAATTTTATAGGCATAAATAATGCAATACTACTAAAAAAAAGGAAATTTTTTCCGATAAATAAAATTGGAGGTAACTATGGCTGACGTTGGTGCTGTACCAACTTCTACAAATTCTACAAATAATACAAACCAGCTAACAAACTATGATAATCAACCAACAATACAATTTTCAGGACTTGCTTCAGGAATAGATACTACAAGCATAATAGATGCTTTAGTCAAAGCGGAACAGGCATCTGTTAATAAAATAGCCCAAATTAAAAGTACTTGGGAAGCTAAAGTAGAAGAACTTCAAAACTACAATGATAAATTAAGGACTTTTCAATCGGCTGTTGAAGAATTAAACTCAATGGAAGAATTTTATTCAAGAACTGCTCTCTCAAGTAACGAGTCTGTAGCAGAAGTTACAAACAACTCTTTAGCACAACCTGGGACATATAATTTAACTGTTGGTTCATATATTAATCATAAATTAGCTTCAAATGGAGTAACAAGTACTTCCACTGAAATTTACACAATTGGTAGTGCATCAACTGTTTTAGAATTAACAATAAATGGGACAACAATTACAATAACTGATGCTGATGCAAGTAATTATGATTCTACCAATGGAGATAATGATGGATCATTAAGTATTGATGAGCTTATTGGTCTAATAAATTCTAATACTACTAATACTGGAGGAGGAAGTTCACCTCAATATATAGAAGCATCTTCCTTAGATGATAGCTCTTCAAGTAATCCTATAAGATTTGTACTTACAGCTTTGAATGGGGGTTCAGCGAATAAAATAAATATTACTACAAATAATACATCACTAAATCTATCTACTAACTCTATTGATGATGTTGAAGATATAGTTGGAACTTCAGGATCATCTAATGTAGTTAGTAGTGGGACATATTTAGGGAATACAAACAAATCAATAAATTTTGAAATTATTCAAGGTGGAGATTTATCAGCAGGTGATACGATAAAAATAAAATGGACAGATGATGAGTTAGGAAAAAGCGGAGTAATAGAAACAAGTTCTTCTGGAACTTTTGATGTAGAGCAAGGTTTAAAAATTACATTAAACAACGGTACTTACACAGAAGGTGATAAGTTTAAAATAGACTTATGGCATCCAGATTTACAAAAAGCTCAAGATACTGGGTTGGCACAAGTTGAAAAAGAACTTCACTCTGGAGTCGCTTTTTCTGATACAATAATTAACGATAGTGGTTCAGTTCAATATTTTGCATATAGGTATGCTGGGGGAGACGTTATTAAAGTTGCTGTAGCTGATGGTGCCACATTAGAAGATTTAGTAAAAGCAATAAATGAAGATAGTAATAATCCAGGAGTAGTTGCGACTATCGTCAATGACGGTCAAGGGTTAAGTAATTCTTATCATTTAGTCTTAACAGGAAAAGATCAAGGAGCAGCATACTCAATTGAAATTGTAGATTCAGACACTACTCTTGATGGCACATCAGGAACAGTTAATTTTAAATCATCTACTTTTTCAGAAACTCAATCTGCTCAGAATTCCATGATAAAGTTAGATGGTTTTCCACCTGATAATACATCATATATTCAAAAACCAACTAATAGCATAACAGACTTAATTCAAGGAGTAACTATTTCTTTAAAATCAACAGGACAAACAACAATATCAGTTAATAATGACTATGATAAAATTAAAGAAAAAATTCATAAATTCGTTGACGCTTATAATGAATTATTAGCATATATGGAAGATGTAACTAAATATGACGCTAAAACGAAAGAAGCTGGAATATTACAGGGGAATTATGCAGCTCAATTTGTTGAATATGACATAATAAGACTTACGACATCCCCAGCAGTGGGTTTTAAAAGTATCAATTCAATTAATCCACCCCAGGGCACAGAAAGATATATATCATTAAGTGAAATTGGGATAAAAACAAGTGATGACAAAAAATTGGAAATAGATGATGCAAAACTTGATGAAGCGTTACAAAATCATATTGATGATGTTGCTCTTTTATTCAGTGCTGATGATGTAGGAAGAAATGATAGCAGTACAGATAAAATTACATATGATAGTCATGTTAAAAATTTGACAGAACCTGGAACATATCAAGTTGAAGTTACGATAAATGGAGGAACAATTA
>JALVYZ010000230.1 GCA_027037705.1 bacterium
ATAAATTTGATTTTGTTAATATAATTAAAATATAGGCAATCTTCTCCACTTTTTAAAACAATTTCATCCACAATATCATTTACATCTTTAATTTGTTTATAACAAACTTTTAAAGTATTTTTTTCAAAGAAATATCCAATCTCATAACTTCCTGGTAAATGAAGTCCTGAATTATTAGTGGTAGTTACAAAATAATCATTTTTACCTCTAAAAAAATTACTATTAATCTTTGAGAGATTCTTTTTCATTAGATTTGTAATAAATATATAATTTTCAAGGTCGTAATAAATTTTTTCAGTTTTATTCCATCCTATAATAATTGTTTTAAAACTATATGAAACCCCAACAATAATTAGAGTTGAAATTACAAATGTTACAAGAATTTCAATTAAAGTAAATCCTTTATTTTGTGTCAACAAATTTAAATTCATATTTATTATTAACATCCTCAACTTTTATAATAAAAATATTCTCACTTTCTAATTTAAAAACATCATTTATCATAACACTAAGTGGTTCTTTTTCAACTATAAAGTTTTCATTTTGTATGCTATTTTTTTCATCTTTAATTAAAGTTTTTTTATTTAATAAATAAAAATTTTTTGCTAAATTGAATTGATGTATTAAATCTAAAGCCTTTTTGGTATTTTTTACTTCCTGGCTGTATCCCCAGTAAATTGTTGCAATTGAAAACGAAAATATTATTATTGCAACTAAAACTTCAACTAAAGTAAAACCTTTATTATGATTCTGCATTTTTTATTATAACCTGAGGATTAAATTTTTGAATTGTAATATTTTTTTTTAAGTTTTTTCCATACACATTCAGTATTGCACCAGAGCTTGAACCATCAGAATAAAAATTAATAATATGATTATCACCATCAGATATAATTTTTTCAGCTGATATAGTAATAGATGTTGGAATTTTTAATGTTTTTTTTTCTCCTGAAATTTTAACTGTTCTACTATTTCCATTTATCAATATTTGTATATTTTTTTCTTCCACAATACTATTTACTCTTGCTTTGTTTATTAATTCTATAAAATTTTTAAAAAAAATTTCTTCAGAATTTAGAGATTTATTAATCTTAACATTTAAAAATACAATAGATGTTGCTAAAGCTATTAAAAAAAGTACAACTATTAATTCAATTAAAGTAAACCCTGTTTTAGAAATTGGTTTCATTTATCCCAAATATTGCTGAAAGCATTGATATAACAATACTTCCAATAAATATTCCTACTAATACAACTGCAGCAGGCTCTAATAATGTAAGATAAAGTTTAATTTTCTCTCTTATCTCTTTATTTAAATCGTTTGCTATATTTTCGAGGATTAATTCAAGTTTTCCTGTTGTTTCTGAAAGGGATATTAAATTTACAATATATTCTGGAAAAATAGATTCATTCCTCATTAATGAACTAATTGATTTCCCTTGCTTTATTTTTCGAGCAATTTCTTTAATAGCATTTTTTAAATCTTGTAAAAAAACAACTTTTTCACAAATTAAAAGAGAAGGGATTATTGAGTTTCCCCCTTTTAATAAAATTGATAATGTTTTAAAAAACCTATATAAGTCATTTAAAATAATTATATTTCCTAAAATAGGGATTTTCACAAAAATATTATCTATTTTTTCTTTATATTTATCGTTTTTCATAATATAATATATCCCCACAATAATTAATCCTAAAATTGTTAATATTGATATCCAATAGTTTTTAAAAAGGTAATTCAAATAAAGCAAAAATTTCATTGTTAATGGTGGTTCTTGGTTTAAATCTGCGAAAATATTCCCAAATTTAGGTATTACTATAATTATCAATAGAACAGTTGCAATAATACCAGTTAAAAATAAAATTGCTGGATAGGCTAATGAGGAAATTATAAATTTTTTTGTTTCTTCTGTTTGCTTTAAATAATCATATATTTCATTTAATGCCTCTGTTAAATGTCCGCTTTTTTCTCCTGTTTCTACTAAATTTGCATAAATTGAGGGAAAATAATCTGGATATTCCCTTAAAGCGTAAGAAAATGACTTACCAGATTTTATTTTATTTATTATTGATTTAATTATTTCTTTAAATTTTTCATCTTGGATATAGTTATAAGTCATTAACAATGCTTTTGAAAGTTCAACTTTATATTTTAAAAAATTCAATAAGTACTCTGTAAATTCAAGTACCAGGGAGTTTTTTGACCTAAATTTAAAAGAAAATTTCTTTTTTTTCTCTTCAGATATGGTAATTGGAACTAAATTATCTTTTTGAAGAGTTGATATTACATCATTTTTTGATTCAGCTACCATATCGCCAGATTTTACTATCCCAGAATGAATTTCAACAGCTTTATAGTAAAATCTTTTCATTTTTGAACAACCCTTAAAACTTCTTCAATAGTTGTAATTCCTTGAAGAGCTTTTTGAAGTCCATCTTGTTTCATAGAGATGAAATTTTTATTTAAATACTCTTTTAACTCGGGATTATTTTCAAATTCTTCTTGAATTATATACTTTCGTAACGAGTCATTATTTATTAAGATTTCGTAAATTGCTATTCTGCCTCTATACCCAGTGTAAGCACATTTTTTACAACCATCACCTTTATATAATTTTTCAACAGGAGAGTTTAAATTAAATTCTTTTGAAATTATGTTGATTTCTTCTTTTTTTGGTGTATATTCTTTTTTGCAATATGGACAAATTTTTCTTACTAACCTTTGAGCCATTGAGGCAATTACTGCAGAACTTAGTAAAAAGTTTTCAACTCCTAAATCTTTTAATCTTGAAAAAGCTCCAATTGCATCATTTGTATGTAAAGTACTGAATACTAAATGTCCTGTTAGAGAAGATTGAATAGCTATCTTTGCAGTTTCTGAATCTCTTATTTCTCCAACCAAAATAATATCAGGATCTTGTCTCAATATTGACCTTAAAATATTAGCGAAATTTAATCCTATTTCTGGTTTTACCTGAATTTGATTAATTCCTTCCAATTGATACTCTACTGGATCCTCAACTGTAATAATTTTTTTATCTGGAGTATTTATATCATTTAGTGCAGCATACAAAGTAGTGGTTTTTCCAGATCCTGTAGGACCAGTAACCAAGATTAAACCATATGGCTTTCTTATTAATTGTTTGAAAATTTTTAAATGATCATTGTTCATCCCTAAAACTTCAAGATTTAATAGAGATTTTTCTTTACTTAAAAGTCGTAAGACAATACTTTCACCGAAAATTGTTGGGACAGAGGACACTCTAATATCAAGATTTTCATCTTCTTCTTGTATTAAAATTCTACCATCTTGTGGAATTCTACTTTCAGCAATATTCATATTGGCAATTAATTTTATTCTTGAAGTAATAGCTGGTTGAACTTTTTTAGACAATTTATCTATTTCATGAAGTATCCCATCAATCCTAAATCTAACAATAAAATTATTTTTGGTTGGTTCAAAATGAATATCTGACGCACCTGTCTCTTTTGCATAGTTAATGTAATTATTAACAAGTCTAATGATAGGTGCTTCCTGGGCAATATCCTCTAAATTATCAATCTGCAAAATTGTATCAATATCTGTATCATCATCTGAAACATATCCTAATTGGGCTTCATACCATTTATATAAAATCCTTTCTATTTCATCTTTATCATAATGGTGAATTTCTATTTTCTTATTAACCTGTCTGCTTAGAATTGAGATAGCTGAATAATCAAATTCTTCAGGGACTAATACTGTTAATTTTTCATCAGTT
>JALVYZ010000231.1 GCA_027037705.1 bacterium
ATCAATAATTTTTGTTTGAGAATTTCCAATAATAATAACTGTGTTCATATCTATATCTTCATTTAAAGCATTCTCAAGGGTTGTAATAGTTATAACCTGATCATCTCTTAATGCATTTTTTACAATACCACAGGGAGTATCTAATTTTTTATGTTTTTTTATAATCTCAATAGCCTTATTAAAGTGGCCTACTCTTTTTTTACTCCTGGGATTGTAAATACATATTACAAAATCACCCTCAGAAGCTTTTTCAAGCCTTTTCTCAATTAAATCCCAAGGAGTTAACAAATCACTTAAACTTATAACTGCAAAATCATGCATAATTGGAGCTCCAAGAAGTGAAGCAGCTGCATTGAAAGCTGAGACACCTGGAATAACTTCAATTTTTATTTTATTGACTAAATTTTTTTTATCAATTAATTCAAATATTAAACCAGCCATACCGTAAATTCCAGCATCTCCAGTACTAACAACACTTACCTTTTTATTTTTCAATGCTTCTTCAATTGCAGAATTTGCCCTTTCAATCTCTTTAGTCATATTAGTTGTTATAATTTCAACATCATCTTGCAAATAATCTTTAACATATTTCAAATATTTTTTATAACAAACAATAACATCAGATTCTTTCAAAACTTCTACAGCTTTTATTGTGAAATAATCTTTGCCACCTGGCCCTATTCCAATTATATATAAACAACCTCGTGAATTGAGATTGTTACATTCCCTGTTTTTATTTTTGGTAATAACTTTTTCATCTTCATACATTTCTTTAAATCTTTTTTCGCAGATAGAATTGACGCTGGCTCGCATACTCCTATTACCCCCAAATTTTTTATTAAATACTTACTTTTTTTAATATTTTTAATTTGATTAAGTTCTTCTTTTGTATAAAAAATTAATGGGATATTATATTTTTCAGAAAAATCAAGCAATGCTTTTTCATCTTTTTTTAACTCAAAAGTAGAAATATTCTTTACACATTCAAATCTTCTATCTAATTTTTCAAGTGTTGAAAAAACTACATCTTCAATTTCCTTTAAACTTGTTCCTCTATTACAACCAATTCCAATATAGATATTTTTTGGTAAAAATAATAAAAAATCTTTTGGCTCTATTGATTTTATATTTGATAGGACAACTTTATTTTTTACTTTAGATTTTAGAAGATTCTTCAATCTCTTAAAGTAAACAACATTACAGTAATTTTTTAAAGGGAAATTAGTAGCAATTTTTTCATTATTTAAAATTGCCATATTTATAACTTTTATAAAGTCAGGATTAAATATTTTCCAATTATTTTTCTTTGCAACTAAATCAATACTTATCTTTTTATTTACATCAGTAGCAGTTGTTATTATAGCTTTTGCTCCAATTTTTTTTTCTAAAAATTTAGCAAGTTCATTAGCACCACCTATATGTCCAGATATTAAACTTATAGCGAACTCTCCTTTTTCATCTAAAACAACAATTCCTGGATCAGTTAATTTTGATTCTATTAATGGAGCAATTTTTCTTACAACTATTCCAGTTGCCATAATGGCAATAATAAAATCTGCTTCTATAAACGCTTTTTCAAAAAAATTTTTAACAGATGTAAAAATCTTAGCCTGAGGAATAATTTTATTTATTTTTTTGGCAAGTTCTATTCCATTTTTTGTAATTGCGACAATAAATACTTTTTTATCTTTAAAACTCATCCTGTGCGACTTATATTAATAATAAAAAAAAATCAACAATTATTGACAATTTAATATAAATAATGTTAATACCGCAATTAAAAGGGGATGGAGTCCCCCTTTAACCGCCAGTCTTATTATTACTGGCTAATGACTCCTATCATTACAAAATGAAAGGAGTTTATCATGAGCACAGTGATAGCGAGCTCCATCCCTACTTTTAATAACTCATCCCCCATTGAACTTCTTAATGAATCTATCCAGATATTAGATGATAGTACAGTTCCTGTAAAAAATGAAAAAGAAAAGTTAAAGGAGTTACTGACAAGATTTAATGAAGGAAAACTCCATTTAGCAGTATTGGGACAATTCAAAAGAGGTAAAAGTACTTTTCTTAATTGTCTAATTGGGAAAAAAATTTTACCTTCATCTGTTGTCCCATTAACAGCAATTCCCACTTTTTTAATTTATTCTGAACAACCTTTTCTAAGAATAATTTTTGAGAATGAAAATAAACAACCTGAAATAGTTAAAACTAATATAGATAGTATTGAAACACTTATAGAAAATTATGTTACAGAAGAAAAAAACCCAGAAAATAAACTTGGAATAAGTTTTGTTGAAGTTCATTTACCATCAGAACTTTTGAAACAAGGCATTGTATTGATTGACACTCCTGGGATTGGTTCGACATTTACTCATAATACTGAAACAACATTAAACTTTTTACCTCAATGTGATGCTGCTTTTTTTGTAGTTTCTCCAGATCCTCCTATAACAGAAGTTGAAGTAGATTTTTTAAAGGAAGTATCTAAAAAAGTACCAAGAATATTCTTTATTTTAAACAAAATAGATTATTTATCTTCTAAAGAAGAGCTTGATAAAATATATGAGTTTTTCAAAAAGATGTTAAGTGAAAAATTAAAAATTGAAAATGCTGAAATTTACCTGCTTTCTGCTAAACTCGCCCTTGAAGGAGACGAAGATAATAGCAGAATAAATGAATTAAGAAAAGCTCTACAAGAATTTATTTACAAAGAAAAAGATAAAACTTTACAAAAAGCAATAATTATTAAATCTATTAATTTACTTAACGAAGTTTTATTAGAGATAAATCTTACAATACGTTCTTTAACTTTACCATTAGAGGAACTTGAGGAAAAAATAAATCTTTTTGAACAGAAAGTTGATGAAATAAAAGAAGAGATAATCATTGCTCAAGATGTGTTAAAAGGTGATCAAAAAAGATTACTTGAAAAATTAGATGAAAAATCTGATGAACTAGAAAAGACTTCTATTCAACATTTCTTTAATAGAATAAAAGATGACTTTGAAAATTCGGAAAAGATTTTAGAAAATGAAATTCCTATCTATTTTGAAAAAGAATTCGGTAATTTTACAAGATATTTTAATAAACTTGTATCAGAAACTTTGAAAAAACATCAAATAAGAGCAGATAAATTGATATCTTCAATAAGAGAAGCATCTGCAAAAATTTTTGACATTCCATATAAAGCACCTGAAAGTGTTGGAGTATTTGAGCTAAAACAGAAACCTTACTGGGTAAAATCAAAATGGTATACCCCTTTACTCGAGTCAATTTTTGACACAATAAAAGCTGCAATCCTTCCTGCTCCATTAAAAAGAAAAATGAAAGAAAAGAAAATAAAAGAACATATTTCTCAAATTATTTCAAATAATATTGCTAATATTCACTGGTCTATATTACAAAGCATAAATGATTCATTTAGAAGTTTTTCATCTGCATTAAATGAAAGATTGGAAGAAACCATTGAAGCTACAAAAGGAGCAATAAATATTGCTATTAAAAAAAGAAAAGAACAAACCACAAAAGTTGAAGATGAAGTAAAAAAATTAAAAAAAGATGCTGAAACATTAGAACAAATAATAAAAAATCTCTCAGAATTTTCATAACTAATTTTCTAAACAAAAATATTGACAAAAAGTTATTTTTTAAATATATGGGTAACAAATGTTACCCATAACCTCAAAAGAAAAAGAAATTTTAAAATTTATAAAAAATTTTATAAAAGAAAA
>JALVYZ010000232.1 GCA_027037705.1 bacterium
GTTTAAAAGGAGAAGCAGCTGCTCCAGCAAAGAAATTTGTTGGTTTAATTTTAACTGGTCCTTTTAAACCAGGATATTCTAATCCTTCATTCATTTCTGAAATTAATTGTAAAATATGGATTGGATCTAAATCAAATACTGGTTTTGATCTTCCTTTAAATCCTGTTACTGGATAATCTCCTGTCATTACAAGAAGACTATTAACTCCATTTCTTTCAAGCCCATAAAGTAGAGCTTCTATTTCATTTCTACTTTTATCTTTACATGTAAAATGGACAAGTGGTTCAATTCCTAAACTTTTAACCTCAACACCAAGCATTTCAGCTGAAATCGCAGGATTCCCACCTGGATTATCTGTAATTGTTAAAGCATGAATTTTACCTGATTTAGCAGCTTCTTCAGCTGATTTTATTAATACTTCTTGAGGTTTTTCAAAAGCACCTCTACCAGGGACCAATTCCCAAGTAACAGAAAAAGTGTCAGGATCATACAAGCTCTGTTTAAATTTGTTTTCTTCCATTTTTAAAGCCTCCTGTTTATATATTGAAAAAATTTTATAACTACCAAAAAATCGTTAACAATTCTCAAAAATTAAAAAAAAAGTCAAGTTAATTCTTGACAAAAATTTTTATTAGGTATAATAGAGGTCTGTCCAACGGGGCGTAGCGCAGTCTGGTTTAGCGCACCTGCCTTGGGAGCAGGGGGTCGGGGGTTCAAATCCCTCCGCCCCGATTTTTATTTTCTTAAGATATCAAATTACATATCTTTTGGTTAAAACATGTTAAAAAAACTCCTCCAAAAATGCTTCTATATAATTTCAAATAAAATAATAGAGTAAAACTTACAGGAGAAAAAAATGAAAGATATATTAAAGAAACTTCAAAAATATTATTCTGGAGAGAAATTCTTAATTAATTTAAATATGGATAATGAGTTTTCAAGATATTTGAAAAAAGAGCTTGATATAAGTACTCCAGAGGCAAATATATTAGGCATTATATTGTTTTGGTACATTCAAGAAGGAGAGTCTGTTTCAATTAAAGATCTTTGTGAAGATTATAGAATTTCTCATAGTCACTATTTAAAAATTATAGATATTATCTCTCAACTTGAAAGTAAAGGATATTTAATTATTGATGCAAAAGGTAGAAAAAGTAGAATTTTAAATCCAGAAATTGAGGTTGATGAATTTATCTTTAAAAAAATTGTATATGGAGAAAATATTCTTGAGTCATGTGATTTTGATAATTTTTATTCAATTATTGAAACAATAAAAGAATTAGTTGAATTAAAAGAAGATGAAAAGATTTCATTTAAATATTTTAGGCAAATAATTACAGAAATCATTGATAATATAAATAAAAAAATCTCACTTTACCGAATTAAAAAGTATAGTGAAAAAGAGATAATTTTATTTTTTTATGTATTAGTAAAAATTTTAGATTCCTGGAATGATTCTGTAGAGTTAAGTGAATTCTGTGATTTTTATGAAATGAGACTCAAAGATAAAATGGAATTAATGGATAAAATTATCTCTAATGAATTGCCAGTTTTTAAAGACGGAATTCTTGAAATAGTTAAAGGTGATAAAGGGTTACTAAGTTCTGCAACTGATATTGAAATAAAAATTAAAGATATGGTATTGTCTGAAATTTTAAACAGAGAAAAAGGGAAAAATTTTAAATTAAATAGTAATTTATTAAAAAGAATTTTACCAAAAGATATTGAAAAGGAAAAAAAGCTTTTTTTTGAGAAAGATTTTGAAAAAAAAATAAATAAAATAAGTAAATTTTTATCGAAAAAAAGATTTAAAGAAGTAACTAACCTATTGAAAGACAAAGGATATTCAAAAGGAATTGTTATGTTATTTTACGGTTCTCCTGGCACTGGTAAAACTGCCACAGCATATAATGTTGCAAAAATTACAGGAAGAGAAATATTACAAGTTGACTTTTCTCAAGTTCAAAGCATGTGGGTTGGAGAAAGTGAAAAAAATATGAAGAGAATTTTTGATGAGTATAGAAACGCTCTTAAGAATATGAGGTTAGAACCTATTTTACTTTTTAATGAAGCAGATTCATTAATTACAAAAAGAGTTAATGTAAGAGATAGTGTTGACCAAATGGTTAATACTTTACAGAATATCTTGTTAGAAGAGCTTGAACAATTTGAAGGAATTTTCATTGCAACCACTAATTTGATAGATAATATTGATTCAGCTTTTGATAGACGTTTTGTTTATAAATTAAAATTTGAAATGCCAAATAAGGAAATCAGAAAGAAAATATGGAATTATAAAATTTCTGACCTTTCAGAAAAGCAATTAGAAAAATTAGCAGAATTTAAATTATCAGGAGGTCAGATAGATAACATTGCAAAAAAATATTTAATCAATCAGATTCTTGAATCTAAGAAAATGGATTTTAATGAAATTTTAAAATATGTAAAAGAAGAACTTGAATTTAGAAATGAAAATAAAAAAATTGTAGGATTTAGTAACATTTAATTTGACAAAAGGAGATAAAATTATTAAGTTAGTTTTAGCTAACTTTTTTATATTGGAGTAAAAAATGGTAAAATTAGAATTTAAACCAATAATGTTAATGATACTTGATGGATTTGGACTTAGAGAAGAAAAAGAATATAATGCGTATAAACTTGCTAATACTCCTTTTATAGATTTTCTTTTTGAAAATTATTCATGGAGCAAGCTTGAAGCTTCTGGTTTAAATGTCGGTTTACCAGAAGGTCAGATGGGAAATAGTGAAGTTGGCCATATGAATATTGGTGCTGGAAGGATAGTATATCAGGATTTTACAAGAATTAATAAAGCTATTCAAGATGGTTCATTTTTTAAAAATAAAGTTCTTCTTGATGCCATAGAAATTGCAAAGAAAAATAACTCAAAAATTCATCTTCTGGGTTTGCTTTCAGATGGTGGTGTGCACAGTCATATAGAGCATCTTTTTGCAATATTAAAAATGATAAAACAAAATAATTATGATAAAGTTTTTATTCATTGTTTTATGGATGGAAGAGACACTCCGCCTACAAATGGAGTAAATTATTTAGAACAATTAGAAGAATTTATAAAAAAAGAAAATATTGGGAAAATTGCTTCCATTATGGGAAGATTTTATGCAATGGATAGAGATAGAAGATGGGAAAGGATAGAACAAGCTTATAGAGTAATTGTAGATGGAAAAGGAAAAGAGATAAAAGATTTTATTAAAGAGATGAAAAAGAGATATGAAAAAGAGGAAACTGACGAGTTCATAAAACCTTTTTTAGTTAATAGAGAAGGGATAATAGAAGATAATGATGTAGTTATTTTTTACAATTTTAGAGCTGATAGAGCAAGAGAGTTAACTCGTGCTTTAACTGAGGAAAATTTTAGCTATTTTGATGTTAAAAATAGACCTAAATTATCATTCTTTTGTACAATGACAATGTATGATAAAGAATTTACATTTCCAATTATTTTTCCACCAGAAAAATATAAAAATATTCTTGGTGAAGTTTTATCAATAAATAATTTAACTCAATTAAGAATTGCTGAAACTGAAAAATATGCACATGTTACATACTTTTTCAATTGTGGAAGAGAAGAACCATTTAAAAATGAAGAAAGAGTTTTAATTCCTTCTCCAAAAGAAGTTAAAACTTATGATAAAAAACCTGAAATGAGTGCTTTTCTGGTAACTGATGAAGTTTTGAGAAGAATTGAG
>JALVYZ010000233.1 GCA_027037705.1 bacterium
TTAAAACTATATTATTTTAAATAAAATAAGTTGGAATTTTTCAGGATTTTAAGAAGGAGATTTTTTCTTGATAAATCTTCTAAACTTTTTCCAATCATTTATCTTTTTTGTTCCAAAAACATTAATAGCCTCACCTACATTAGATACAAGTGCATATAAACATGCCAAGGCTGTCCCTAAAACCCCAATTTCTTCTAATGCCACTACTTCAGATGCCCAACCTAAACCTTTACCGCTATATTTTTCTGGAAATCTAAGGCCTAAAAGGTCATATTGGGCAGCTAATTTTAAAAATTCCTTTGGATATTTAATCTTTTCTGAATCCATATCAAGAAGTAAGGAACAAGGTATTGATTTTACAAAGTCTAATGCTTTTTTCTTTATTATTTTGTCTTGTTCTGTTAAAAGAATTTCACTAATCATTGAAGACCTACTTAATCATATATAAACAACAATTTTTTCTCGGTTTTGAAAGGATACAATTTATGGGAAATGTTTACTTTTAATGAAATTCATTTGAATTACGATAAATCTTATTTTGAAAAATTGTTTAATTCTTAAACAAATTTCACATATTCAGTAATTTCTCTTCGCCAATTTCTTGGTTTAAGTTCTTTTGATTTGTCTCTATATCCAAGTGCAATTAAACAAGGTATTATATAATCATCTGAAATTGAAAATTCCTTTTTTACCTTTTCTTCAATAAAACCATCCATTGGATGGGATTCCACTCCGCAGGCTTGTGCTGCCAACATTACGCTCATTGCAAAAAAAGAAGCATTTTTTACAGCAAATATTTTTCTTTTTAATGAATCTTTCTCTCCGTAAAGATTATATATTGCTTTTTTAGTGCCTTCAATCTGTTTCTCATTTTTACCCTCAAGAATTTTTTCAATATGATTTTCAACAGCATTTAAATTTGCAAGGATGATTAACACAACTGATGCATCTTCAACTTTCGGCTGATTCATTGCGCATTCTCTTAAAATCTTTTTCTTTTCAGGTGATTCAACAACAATAACTTCCCATGGCTGAAGATTCATTGAAGATGGTGATAAATTTGCAAGATTTAAAATCTCAAATAATATTTCTCTATCAAGTTTTTTATTTCTGTCAAAAAAATTTATTGCTCTTCTGCTTTTAAAAATATTTTTACAATCCATTAAAAAACCTCCCATAATCTGTAAAAAGGCATAGCCCAGATTGATTCTTCAAGTTTATATATTTTATCTCCTCTATAGATTACCATTCCTCCAAAAAATCTATCTTTTAATTTTTCTTTTAAAATTTTTATATTTCTATAATCTGATTTTACTACTTTTTCTCTGTTCTTGATTTCAATTAACAAAAATTTATCGTTAAATTCAAGCATTAAATCAACTTCCATCCTCGACCTTGTCCTGTAAAAGTATAGGTTAACATCAAGCTGATGAGTTTTTATATATTTATAAAACTCTCCTATCACAAGTGTTTCAAAAATTTCTCCAGTAATTATATCTCCCCAATACCCTGTTAACTCCCTTAATAATCCAATATCGAGCCAATAAAGCTTTGGAGTTTTAATAACTGAACTTGTAAGGTTTTTATAAAAAGGATAAATCATAATTGTTTGATAGGATATTTTTAAATATTCGAAATATCTTCTTGCTGTATCAACACTTACTCCTGTATCTCTTGCAAGTTCTGAAAAATTTAATAATTTACCACTTCTCAAAGAAGATAATCTCTGAAACTTTCTGAAAGGCATCAAATCATTTAGCCTTGCAAGGTCAGTTAAATCTCTTTCAAGGTAAGTATGGGAATAATTTTTAAGCCACATTTTTTTATCATTTTCATCTTCAAGATGAAATATAGGAGGCATACTTCCATATTTTAAAAAAGTTTTTTCAAAATATTTTTCATTTCCTTTTGGATTTATTTGAAAAGATGGGACTTTCTCAAGAATTTGATTAAAATTTTTTCCGGTTAAAATTGAATGAAAAAGATTGTTTTTTAAATTTCCTGTAAGCTCTGAAATTAAAAAAGGAAAAAGTTCATAAATCCATACTCTTCCTGCAAGAGATTCTCTAATTTTTTTTATAAGTAATATTTGACTTGAACCTGAAACAACTGAAAAATTAACCTTATTTTCATCAAAGGCAAATTTAATCTTTTCAAAAACTGAAGGCTCTTTTTGTGCTTCATCAATTATAGCATTTCCAATATCAATTCCCCATCTTACCGATGGTGTTTCCCTAATAACTTCTCTATATTCTGGAGCATCAAGATTAATATATTTCAAATCTTTATATTTATTTTTAACAAGAGTTGTTTTACCTGTCTGTCTTGCACCTGTAATTAATACAATTTTATGTGAGGTTGACTCAGGTAAATATAACTCAATTGCTCTTTTAATATACTGTAAATTTTGAGACATCATCGTAAAATTTACAGTATATTTTCTTGCATGTCAAGTTTTTTATAAATTTTTCAAAAATTTTGGCAAGGATATATTCAATAAAAGTAGCAGAATTACAGATTATTTTAAACAGTATTCAGGTATTGATACTTCAATTACACCTCTAAAATCACCTGCCTTATAGTTAACTGCTTTATCATTAGGGTATAACTCTTTAAGTTTTTTTATTAATCTTTTGTTCATTCTTTTAATGTTTCCATGACATTTTAAACATATTCCAACAACAGTTAACTTTTTGTAATAATTATAATAAATTTTATTGTTAATCTTAATTTTCTGAATGTAAAATCGCTCTTTTTTATGGGATATAAAATAATTTAATGCTTCTTTTTCATAATCTGTTGGTTTATTTTTTGGATTTCTATACTTAAAAGTTGTTCTTTTGATTTTTATTGCATCACATTTTTTAGGAATGTTCTCTGTAATTTTTAAAGCTTTTTTAGAGCACACACTAATTGCATTAATCACTCCTCCTTGTTTAATTGCATTTTTAAGCTCTTTTTTGAGATTGCTCATTAAAAATTTTGAATAATATTCACCAATTGATTTTATTTTTACATTTTTTTCATTTGTTTCAGAGTAAGCAAAAGATGTGAATATAAATAAATTAGCAAGAAGTAAAATAAACAAGTAATTTTTTATATCCTTCATTATTTAACCTCCTCCTTTATTATAATTTAACTGGTATTTATATTTATTTCAAGTAGAATATTTATCCCTGTATATTTTACAAAAAATTGTTATTTGATTCAAAATCTTTATAATTACATTCAGAATTAATTTTTTATTCCATTAAACATTGTTGCATTTGCAATTTTAAATGCAGGAATAGTCGTAAAATGTAATTAGTGATACTTGTGACTATACTTAGTTTCTGCTGATTAAGCTTTTTTTATTTTTTATTAATTAAGTATTATTGGATTTCATCCAATAATTTTAACATAAGCAACAATAATATCGGCATTACACCAACAGTAATTGGTACAACTTTGATCTATCATTTTATAAAAGTTTATAATATTGATTATAGTAGCTTATATGAATAGAAATATCTTTGACACTTTAATTTAATCATGCTAAATATTAAATATACTATAAGTTTGGCAGGGATAAATGTATATTAAAAGAAATTTAGAAGATAAAATTTTAAAATTTTTAAATGATAAAGAGATAATTGCTGTTATTGGTCCAAGACAGTCTGGAAAGACTACATTAATAAAACACATTCTTTCATTTCAAAAAGATAAAAAAATAAGAGAAATAA
>JALVYZ010000234.1 GCA_027037705.1 bacterium
CTTTATATGGTGACCCAGAAATATTAGTACTTGATGAGGCTACAAGTGCTCTTGATTATGAAACAGAAAAAGAGATTATGAATGAAATATATGAGATAGGAAAAGATAAGACATTGATAATTGTAGCACATCGCCATTCTACTATTATTAATTGCAATAAGATTTATATTATAGAGAATAAAAAAGTTAAATTAGTCAATTAATTTTTTAAAAAGGATAATATATATTTCATGTGTGGAATTGCAGGAGGGGTTAACTTAAAATTAGATAAAGAGTTTTTAGAAAAAGCTCTTTTTCATAGAGGGCCAGATGACATAGGATATTTTGAAAATAAAAATATTTTTTTATTTCATACAAGACTTGCTATTCAGGATATAAGGCGAGGAAAACAGCCATTTAAATTTAAAAATTTTGTTATTGTTTACAATGGAGAAATATATAATCATCTTGAGTTAAGAGACCAATATTTAAAGGATTTCAAATTTTCAACTCATTCAGATACAGAAACACTTCTCTACATGTTCATAAAATTCAGAGAAAATATGTTTGAAAAGATTGATGGAATGTTTGCCTTTGCTATTTTTGACATGGAGAATAAAAAATTATTTCTTGCAAGGGATAGAACAGGGAAAAAGCCTCTTTATTATTATTTAGAAGATGATAAATTTTTTTTTGCAAGTGAGCTTAATGTTTTTAAGTGTATAAATAGATTACAAATTAGTGATGAAGCTATTTATTTATACTTGAGATGTGGATTTTTCCCATTTGATACAACTCCTTATAAAAAAGTAAAAAAATTAAAAAATGGGAGTTTTTTAGTATTTAATCTACAAAATTATTCTTTAAAGGAATCAAAATATTTTGATATTTTAGAATATTATTTGCAACCAAAATTATTAAAAGATGAGGATGAGACTATAGAAATTTTGGATGAAAAACTATCAAAAAGTGTCAAAGATAGACTTTTAGCTTCAGATTTAGAAGTTGGGGCTTTTCTAAGTGGAGGTATAGATAGTTCTCTGGTAGTAGCTTTTGCTTCTCAATTTGTATCTAACTTAAAAACTTTTACTGTGAAGTTTGAAGGTGAATATGATGAGACCCCATTAGCTAAATTAACTGCACAAAAATATGGAACTGAACATAATGAAGTTGAAATTTCAATGAATTTAAAGGAAGATGTTGTAAAAATATTAAAAAATTATGGAATGCCATTTATGGATTCTTCTGCAATTCCAAGTTATTATGTAAGTAGAGAAGCAAAAAAATATTTAACTGTAATTTTAAATGGAGATGGAGCTGATGAGTTGTTTGCAGGATATAGAAGATATGTGCCAGTAACTAATAAGTATCTAAAAATTGCAAGAAAATTTAATTATTTATTAAAGATTTTACCTCTGCCAGATGAAAAAAAATCAATTTATAATTATATTTATCGTTTACTTGAAATGAGTAACAAAAAAGGACTTGATTTTTATCTTTCTGCAACAAATGATATTTTTGAAGATGTTTACTATTTTGAAAGTAATGAAATTTTAGAAAAGCTTGATAATTTTATTTTAAGTGTTTTTGAAAATAAAGAATTAACAGAATTATCAAAATTTTTATATCTTGATTTTGAATTAATTTTATTTTGTGATTTGCTTATAAAAATGGACATTGCAACAATGGCAAACTCATTGGAGGGTAGAAGTCCATTTTTAAGCAAATATCTACTTGAATTTGCTCCACAAATTCCAGATAAGTATAAAATTTACAAATTAACTACAAAATATATTTTAAGAAAATTAGGAAAGAAATATTTACCTAAAAGATTGATAAATCAACCAAAGAGAGGATTTGAAGTTCCATTAAAAAAATGGATAAATCACGAGCTAAAAGATTTAATATTTGATGCGTTGAGAAAAGGATGTTGTTCAGAAAATTATATCAATAGAAAATTTATAGATAATTTATTAAATAAAAAAATAAGGATATCAGAAGAAAAAAGAGCTAAAATTTTATGGACAATGTTTTGTCTTGAAGTATGGAAAAATGAATAATAAAAAGATTGTATTTCTTTCACACCTTGATCTTAATTTATATTTATTTAGACTTCCTATTATGAAACAACTTGTAAAAAATGGATTTAATGTTTATGCAATAATTCCAAAAGGAGACTATTTTGAAAAATTTAAAGATTTTGGTATAATACCTATACATTATACAATAGAAAGGAGTAGTTTAAACATTTTTTATGAAGCTAAAACTCTCAAAAAAATTAAAGAAATTATAAAAAAAATAGATCCTGATATTTTACATACTTTTATGCATAAACCAAATATCTATGGAAATTTATCTGGTGCAAGAAATATAATAAATACTGTTTCAGGACTTGGAAGCTTTTTTATACATGATGATATCAAGTCAAAATTGGTAAGAAAAATAATTGAAAATCTTTACAAAATTACAACAAAAAATGCCAAAAAGATTATTTTTCAAAATCAAGATGATATGTATTATTTTTTGAATAAAAGAATTATTCCTGAAAGTAAAGCTGTTTTAGTAAAATCAAGCGGAGTTGATACAGAATATTTTAAACCACAGCCTCAAAATCAAGAATTAATGAATGAATTAAAGATTGATAAAGATAAATTAGTTGTTTTAATGATTGCAAGGGTTATAAAAGATAAAGGAGTGCTTGAATATATTAAAGCAGCTGAAAATTTAAAAAATAAAGCAATTTTTTTATATGCTGGTGAGATAGATAGGGGGAACAAAAATGCTTTTATTCCAGATTGGAGAAATGTGAAATATCTTGGTTTTAGAAAAGATATAAAAGATTTGATTTCTATTGCAGATATTGTAGCCCTTCCAAGTTATAGAGAAGGGACTCCGCGAACATTACTTGAAGCTGGAGCAATGGAAAAACCATTGATAACAACTGATGCTCCAGGATGTAGAGAGGTAGTTAAAGATGGATATAATGGTTTTCTTGTTCCTGTTAAAAATATAGAATTATTAACTGAAAAGATAAAGAAGCTAATTGAAAATCAAGAATTGAGAGAAAAGTTTGGACAAAATAGTAGAAAATTCATCACAGAAAATTTTGATGTAAAAATTGTAGTTTCAAAATATATTGAAATTTATGAAGAGATTTTAAATGTATAGAAATTGTATTAAACCAATAATTGATTTTTTTTTAGCAATTATTTTATTGATATTATTATCTCCATTGATGATTTTAATTTCAATTTTTATATACTTTTCAATGGGAAAGCCTGTTTTATTTAAACAAAAAAGACCAGGATATAAAGAAAAGATTTTTACTTTATATAAATTTAGAACAATGACTAATGAAAAAGATAAGAATGGAAATTTATTGCCTGATGAAAAGAGATTGACAAAAGTTGGTAAAATAATTAGAAATTTAAGTCTGGATGAGTTACCACAATTATTTAATGTTTTAAAAGGCGATATGAGTTTTGTTGGACCAAGGCCTTTACTTGTAGAATATTTACCATTATACAATGATAGGCAAAGAAAAAGACATGAAGTAAAACCTGGGATAACAGGTCTTGCTCAGGTAATGGGAAGAAATGCGTTAACATGGAAGGAGAAATTTGAATATGATGTTTACTATGTAGAGAATTTATCATTCTGGCTCGATCTAAAAATAATTTTATTAACAATATTGAAAGTATTAAAGAGAGAAGGTATTTCTCCAGAAAATAGAGTTACTATGGAAAAATTTAATGGAAAAAATTAAATGAAAATAGAAAATATTTTAATTACAAGTGCAGGAAGAAGAGTAACATTAGTAAATATTTTTAGAAAAACTTTAAAAAAATATAATAAAAATGGAGAAGTATATACTACAGATATGAATCCTTTTTTTAGTAGTGCATGTCATATTTCAGATGGTTATTTTGAAGTGCCAAAAGTTACAGATAAAAATTATATTAAAATTTTAAAAGAGATCTGTATTGAAAATAATATTTCTATTGTTGTTCCAACAATTGATACAGAATTACATATATTAGCTTCTGCAAAGGATGAATTTTTAGAGTATAATATTTTAATTGCAGTATCATCAGAAGAATTTTGTAAAACTTTTTATTTAAAAACAACTACTGAAAGATTTTTTAAAAAATATGGATTTAAAACTCCTGAAATTATAACAGATTTAAATAATTGTTCCTTCCCGATTTTTGCAAAAAAAAATAATTCTTCAAGTTCAATAGGAGCAAAGATTATCAATAATTTAGAAGAAGCTAAGAGCCTTTCAAAATATGGTGATTATATATTTCAGCAATATATAAATGGAGAAGAGTATACAGTTGATGTTTTTATTGATAGAAATGAAAGGGTGATATCTATCATTCCGAGGTTAAGAATTGAAATTAGAGCAGGAGAAGTTAGTAAAGCAAAAACAGTAAAAGACAAAAAAATAATAGAGAAAGTAAAAGAAGTTTGCAAATATTTAAAAGGAGCATATGGTTGTTTAACAATTCAGTTATTTAAAACAGAAAATGAAATATATTTTATTGAGATAAATCCAAGATTTGGGGGAGGATATCCATTAAGTTATTTTGCTGGGGCTAATTTTGCAGATTATTTAATTCAAGATTTTTTGCAATATGATTTAATTTATAATGAAAGCTGGAAAAATAATTTAATTATGCTTAGATATGATGCAGAGGTTATAGTTGATGGTAATAGTTTTTGATCTTGATGATACATTATATAATGAAGTTGATTTTGTAAGAAGTGGATTTAAAGAAATTTCAAGTTATTTAGGAGATGATTTATATTATGATTTTATGTGGAATTTATTTTTAGAAGAAGGTAGTGGAAAAATATTTAATAAATTAATAGAAAAATTTAAAATAAAAGAAGATATTGCAAAACTTCTTGAAATTTATAGATTCCATATACCAGATATAAAATTAAGTGAAGAGTCAATTAGATTATTAGAATTTGCAAAAAATTATAAAACAGCCTTAATAACAGATGGACATTATATTACTCAAAAAAATAAGTTTCTAACTTTAGGTCTGGGAAAATTTATAGAATATTCTGTTTTTACAGATTTTTATCATACCTCTAAGTTTGAGGAAAAGCCATTTATCATGGTTATGAAATATTTTAAAAATGAGGATAAATTCATTTATATTGCTGATAATCCTAAAAAGGATTTTATAGTTCCTAAAAAGTTAAAATGGTATACAATAAGATATAAAAATCCATATGGTATTTATAAATCGTATCCAAATAATGCTAATATTGAGGTTGATTCATTAGAAAAAATTATATCAATATTAGAGGAGATTAAATGATATTTCTCTCTCCACCTTACATGTCAGGTAAAGAGCTTGAATATATTAAAAAGGTTTTTGAAAGCAATTATATTGCACCTGTTGGAGAGTTTTTGGATAAATTTGAAAAAAATATTTGTGATTACACAAAAAGTAAATATGCAGTAGCTGTATCATCAGGGACTTCTGCAATTCATCTTGCTTTGAGAGTCCTTGGAGTAAGAGAAGGAGATTATGTCTTATGTTCAACATTTACATTTATTGGCTCAGTTTCTCCTGTACTTTATCAAAATGCAATTCCAGTTTTTATAGATAGTAATTATAAAACATGGAATTTAGATCCAGATTTACTTGAACTTGCTATTAATGAGTTACATAAAAAGGAGATATACCCAAAAGCATTAATTTTAACTCATATTTACGGACAACCAGCAGAAATTGATAAAATTCTTGAGATTTGTAATAAATTTAACATTTATCTTATTGAGGATGCAGCAGAATCTCTTGGCGCAACTTTTAATAATAAACATACTGGTACTTTTGGAATTGCAGGAGTTTATTCTTTTAATGGCAATAAAATAATTACAACTTCTGGGGGAGGAATGCTTATATCCAATGAAAAATGGGTTGTGGAAAAAGCAAGATTTTATGCAACCCAAGCAAAAGAAGATACTTTATGGTATGAGCATAGAGAAGTTGGATATAATTATAGGTTAAGCAATGTACTTGCGGGAATAGGTGTTGCTCAACTTGAGATGATTGAAGAAAAAATAGAAAAGAGAAGGAAAATTTTTAATTTATATAAAGAGTTATTAAAAGATTTGAATGTAGAATTTATGCCTGAACTTGAGAATGCAAGAGGGAACAGATGGTTAACCACTTTAACTTTTAATGATTTAGATATAAATCCATTTGAAGTAGTAAAAAGAATGCAAAATATTGGGATAGAGACAAGGCCTTTGTGGAAACCAATGCATCTTCAGCCAGTTTTTAAAAATTTTATCTTTTATTCAAATGGAGTAAGTCAAGATATATTTAATAGAGGAATATGTCTTCCAAGTGGACATGAATTAACAGAGGATGATTTAATTTTTATTACCAATAAATTAAAATCTATTATAGATGGATTAAATAAAAAAGCTTGAAATTTTTTTATAAATTCTGTAAAGGTAGATGGTCAAAATTTTATGATTTCGGAGGAATAAAATGAAAGAGGGAATTCATCCAGAATACAATGAAGAAGTTGTTGTAAAGTGTGCATGTGGAAATACTTTTACAACAGGTTCAATAAAAAAAGAGATTAAAGTGGAGATTTGTTCTCAATGTCATCCTTTTTTTACTGGTAAACAGAAATTTGTTGACTCAGCAGGAAGAATTGAGAAATTTAGAAGAAAATATAAAGATTTTAATATTGAAAAGAAATAATGAAAGTCAGGCTTCTTGCACATACTCCTGAACCAGAAAAAGTTATAGCTTTAAGTGCAAGGCTTTGTTATTCAAAAGCAAATATTGAAGATTTAGAAAAAAATTTTACTGACGATAAAATTAAAATTTTTTTAAAGAAAATAATAGATTTAGGTCATGAGTCTGTTTTAGAACATGTTAGTTTCACTTTTGGAATAGAAGGAATATCAAGGGCTTGTTCACATCAATTAGTGAGACATAGATTGGCAAGTTATTCTCAACAAAGTCAAAGATATGTAAATTTTGATAATATTGAATATGTTATTCCTGATACAATAAAGAATAATAGAGAATTATGTGAAAAGTTTAAAAATTTTATGAAAGAAATATCAAAATTTTATAAAGAGATGCTTGACAAAAATATCCCAGCTGAGGATGCAAGATTTATATTGCCAAATTCATGTACAACAAAAATAATTGTAACTATGAATTTAAGAGAGTTAAAGCATTTTTTTAAATTGAGATGTTGTAACAGATCGCAATGGGAAATTAGAAAGTTAGCAATAGAGATGTTAAAAATTTTAAAAAATAAAATTCCTATTTTATTTTCTCAAATGGGTCCAGCCTGCCTAAATGGTCCATGCCCTGAAGGAATTATGAGTTGTGGGCAGATTCAAGAAGTGAGGGAATTTTTCAGGTCTTTATAATTATGGAGAAAAAAATGAATGTTGGTGGTCAAGCAGTTATAGAAGGTGTTATGATGCGTAGTCCAAATTTTTGGGCTATTGCAGTAAGAAAACCTGATGGTGATATTGAAATTAAAAAAGATAAATTAAAAATGCTATCTGAAAAAACAAAGTTTTTTAAACTTCCTATAATTAGAGGATTTTTAATGTTAATTTCTGCCTTGGTTTTAGGAATAAAAGCATTAAATTTTTCTGCAAATGTTGCTTTAGAAGAAGAGGAAGAAGAGATATCAGATTGGCATATATATTTAACTATTGCTTTTGCTTTTGGTGTTGGAATTTTATTCTTTTTTTTGTTGCCATTGTATTTGACAAAATTATTAAATTTTAAAAGTTATTTTATGTTTAATTTAGTTGATGGAGTTATAAGAATAATATTTTTCTTAATTTATCTTGGTTTTATCTCCTTTTTTAAAGATATTAAAAGAGTTTTTCAATATCATGGTGCAGAGCATAAAGTAATATATGCATACGAACAGGGAGAAGAGTTAAATGTAGAAAATGCTAAAAAATACACTACATTACATCCAAGATGTGGAACTTCTTTTTTAATAATTGTTTTCATTATAAGTATTTTTGTTTTTTCATTAATACCAAAAACATCTCCTTTCTGGATAAAAGCATTATCAAGAATAGTATTAATTCCTTTGATAGCAGGTATATCTTATGAAGCTTTAAAATTATCTGATAAATTTAAAGATAATTTTTTGGTAAAATTATTCATTTTGCCTGGCTTATGGTTGCAAAAAATTACAACTAAAGAACCAGATGAAACTCAAATTGAAGTGGCATTAGCTGCTTTAAAGGAAGTATTGAATTCTGAAAAAGAGGTAGATAATGTTAAATAAGCTTCAGGAGATAGAAAATAAATATAAAGAATTAACAAAAGAGCTTGAAAATCCTGATATTTTTCAGGATATCAAGAAGTATCAAGAAATATCAAAAGAACATTCTGATTTAAAACCAATTGTTGAAAAATTTAATGAATATAAAAGTGTGGTTAAGCAAATTGAAGAAAATAAAGATATAATTGAAAATGAAAAAGATGAAGAAATTATAGAGCTTGCAAAAGAAGAATTAAAAGAACTTGAAGATAGAAAAGAGAATTTGGAAAATGAATTAAAATTACTTTTAATCCCAAAAGACCCTAATGATGATAAAAATATTATTCTTGAAATAAGAGCTGGAACTGGAGGTGAGGAAGCAGCCTTATTTGCAGCTGATTTATTTAGAATGTATTCAAGATATGCGGAAAGAAAAGGCTGGAAAGTTGAAGTTATGAGTGCTAATGAAACAGGCACAGGTGGATATAAAGAAATTATATCATTGATTTCTGGAAAAGGTGCATATTCAAAGTTAAAATATGAAAGTGGAATTCACAGAGTTCAAAGAATTCCAGTTACTGAATCGCAGGGAAGAGTTCATACATCAGCTGTTTCTGTTGCAATTTTACCAGAAGCAGAGGAAGTAGATGTTGAGATTAAGCCTGAAGATTTAAGAATTGATGTGTTTAGAGCAAGTGGTGCTGGCGGACAGCATGTTAACACAACTGATTCTGCAGTTAGAATTACTCACATACCAACAGGAATTGTTGTTTCATGTCAGGATGAGAGAAGTCAGCATAAAAATAGAGCAAAAGCAATGAAAATTTTAAGAGCAAGATTGTATGAACTTGAAAGACAGAGAAAAGAGCAGGAATTAGCTGATTCAAGAAGACAACAAGTTGGCTCTGGTGATAGAAGTGAAAAGATAAGAACTTATAATTTCCCTCAAAATAGAGTTACTGACCATAGAATTAATCTTACCTTATACAAGCTTGGAGATATTTTAGATGGAGATCTTGATGAAATAATTGACAGTTTGATAACCCACTTTCAAGCTGAAAAGATTGCAGAATTGAGTGCGTGAGGAAGATAAGGAGGAAGGTTGAAGGTGGAAGGTAGAAGGCGATAAAAGGTTAGTTGGAGGTTAGTTGAGACACGGTTCAAATGAGAAATGAAAAATTAAAAAAAACACGAACCACTAATCACGAGTCACAAACCACGCTAAACATCAATTGGGATAATGTGAAATCTGAAGATGTGTTAGTTGTGAGAGAGATGCTTTATGAAAATCCTAAAATTGTTTTAAAAAAGTATAGCAAAGAGAAGTTAAAAGAAATTTTTCTAAATTATTTGCATTTATTTGATAAAAAGAATTTAAATTTTTGGAAATTGGTGTTAGATATAGATGATGATCTGCTTAACAAAAAAACAAAAAAGAGCTTTAGAAAAGATTGTTCAATCTGGAATTACTAAAAAGTTTTACTTGGCAGGTGGAACTGCCATTTCAATAAAATATAATCATAGAATCTCTGAAGATTTTGATTTTTTTATAAAAAATAACAAATTTAACTTTCAACCTTTTATACAAAATCTTTCAGACACAAGGATCTTAACACTTTCCAATAATACTTTAATATTTGATTTTTTAGGAGTAAAATTTTCATTTTTTTGCTATAATTATAAATTGATTGAAGAATTATATTTTCACAAAGAGCTTAATATAAATATTGCTTCAGATAAAGATATAATTTGCATGAAAGCTATTTCAATAATTCAGAGAGGCTCAAAGAAAGATTTTTATGATTTATGGTTTTTAATGAAAAATAATAAATTTGATATTAATCATTTAATAAACTTTTGCAAAGAGAAATATGAAGATAAATTTTCAGAACAATTGTTATTGAAATCTCTTATTTATTTTAATGATGCAGAAAAAGAAGAGTATAAAGATATTGAGAAAAACTGGAATGAAATTAAAAATTTTTTTATAAGATTGGTAAATAAATATATAAATTGACACTTAGAGAACTTTTAATTCAAGGAATTAAGAAATTAAAGGATTCAAATATAAATAACCCTCAACTTGTCTCAGAAATTTTCCTCTCAGATATTTTATCTAAATCTAAAGAATGGATAATTGCAAATCCTGATTTTGAATTAAAAGATAGTAAAATAATAGATAAATTTAATGAATTCATTCAGAGAAAAATAAATGGTGAGCCAGTTGAATATATTATTGGAAAAAAAGAATTTTTTTCAATTAATATTAAAGTTAATAAAAATGTTTTAATTCCAAGACCTGAAACAGAAATCTTAGTAGAAAAAGCGATTAATGTCATCAAAAAAAATAGTTTAAAAAAAGTGATTGATATTGGTACTGGTAGTGGCGCAATTGCAATTTCCATAAAAAAAGAGGCCCCAGATATTGAAATTATCGCTACTGATATAAGTTTAGACGCATTAAAAGTTGCAAAAGAAAATTCTAAAAATTTAAATATAAATTTTATATGCTGTGATTTGTTTAATGGAGTAAAGGGTAAATTTGATTTAATTATTTCAAATCCACCTTATATAAAAACAAGAGATTTAAAAAAATTACCCGATAAAGTTAAAAATTTTGAGCCAATTAATGCTCTTGATGGTGGTGAAGATGGTTTGAAATATTATAAAAAAATAGTTGGAGAAGGAAAAAATTATCTTTCAAAAAATGGATTTATAATTTTTGAAATCGGTTATATCTCAGTAGTAAAAAAACTTGAAAAAATATTTGCATATAATAATTTTTGTGATATAAAATTTTTTAGAGATTATTCTAATTTCCCAAGAGTTATTATGGCAAGATATAAATGTTAAGAATTAATTTCATTTTTTTTGTTCTTCTATTTTTATTTATTTCATGTTCCTCTCAAAACAACAATAATTCTACACACACAAAAAAATATGTTATAAAATCAGATAACTCAACTCCATGTTATGGTGATAAACTTGTTACAGGATCAATTGGAGATGCAAGCAATTTAATTCCAATTTTAGCAACTGATTCAGCATCTCATGAAATTGCGGGACTTGTTTATAATGGATTGTTAAAATATGACAAAAACTTAAATCTTGTAGGAGATTTAGCTGAAAATTTTACTTTTTCAAAAGACCATTTAAAGATTATTTTTCATTTGAAAAAAAATGTAAAATGGCAGGATGGATATCCATTTACAGCCGATGATGTTATTTTTACTTACAATTTAATAATGGATCCAAAAACTCCAACTGCATATAGAAGTGATTACGAATATGTTAAAACAGTTAAAAAGTTGGATAATTATTCAATAGAAGTAATATACAAAAGACCTTTTGCTCCAGCCCTTTCAAGCTGGACTGTAAGTATCTTGCCAAAGCATTTATTAGAAGGAAAAAATTTATTAAATTCTCCTTTAAGAAC
>JALVYZ010000235.1 GCA_027037705.1 bacterium
TTTCTAAACTCACATCCATCTATTGTTATATTTGCATCCTCTGCATGCACATACAATCCACCAGCATTACTACTACTTTTCCCATTCTGAAAAACAAGATTTTTTATGGTTATATTATCTTCAGCATCACCACCATTGTTATCATTATCATTATTGATAACCATTAGCTGAAAACTACCTCCTCCATCAAGAACAGGTTTATTTGATGGGTCATGTGCCATTATAGTCAGTTTTCCATCTCCATCTGCCACAGAATATGTTAGAGTATTTGTAATATTATAAGTACCTGATTTAACATAAATTGTAGAATCACAATTATCTCCTGCAGCAAGGTCAAGAGCCTGTTGAAATCCACAACCTGGTTCTGAATAACAATCATTCACATCACTTGTATTATCCACCTGTGATACATAATAAACATTATTACTACATCCTCCTCCTGCAATTGCAAAAATATTTCCTGTAAAAAACAATAAAAACAGCAATAATGTAGTTATTGTTTTCATATCATCCTCCCAAATAGAATAAAAGATACAAACCTTGTTTTATAAAAAAAAATAAAAAGCCTAAATTATTTGAATTTAACTAATATTTTCTGATTTGTCAATAAAAATAACAAATTTATTTTCTAAATTAATCATATTGACAAGAAAAATTTTTGTTGTTATTTTTATAAAAAAAGTATTGACAAATTATTATTAATCTGATAGGTGCTCAAGACCTGTGATTGAGATGGGCCGCTAGCTCAGTCGGTAGAGCAGCAGACTTTTAATCTGTTGGTCGGAGGTTCGATTCCTCCGCGGCTCATTTAAAATATGCGTCCCTATCGTCTAGCCTGGCCTAGGACACCGGCCTTTCACGCCGGCGACAGGGGTTCAAATCCCCTTAGGGACGCCTTTTCTCTTTTATAATGTCTAAAACAATTCATGGTTTCATATTAAAAAAAGTATCATATCTTGAAAAAGATTTAATTGTTACAATATTTTCAAAAGAGTATTCAAAATTTCCCGCTATTGGTATTGCTGCTAAAAAAAGTAAAAAAAGAAATTTAAATCTGCTTGACTATTTTAATCTATTAAAATTCAGTATTTACACAAAAAAAAATTATCCAATTCCAATTATTGAAAGAGTTAGTTTAATTGAAAGAATAGCTCCTTCCATAATAAAACCAGAGTATCTTATTTTCATTGAAATTTTAAATTTAATAGTTGATTTTTTAGTTTATGGACAGGAAGATTCTCATGAACTTTTCAATTTATATATTGATATTTTGCAAAAAGCTAAATCTGAAACACCTGAAAATTTAAAAAATTTATTAACTTATTTTAAAATTAAAGCTTTAAAAGCTATTGGATTACAAATAAATTTGAATAAATGTGTAATATGTGGAAAAAGTGGAACTTTTTTAAATTATTCTATTGAAAAATTAGGATTAGTATGCAATAATTGTATTAAAAATTCTTTAGAACTAAAATTAGGCACAATTAAATCAATTGAGTTTTTAGAAAAAAAAAGTAAAAATTTAAGATTTACAAAAGATACAATAAATGACATAAATAAAATATTTTATATAAACTTAGCACATTTAAGGGATAGAGAAAAAGTTAAACAAATTTTTAAATTAGAGAAATATTTTGAATGGATTTTGAAGAAGTAATTGAAAAAAGAAAAAATAAAATTTTATCAGGAGAATTAGAAAGTAAAATTGGATACTTTTTTAAAGATAAAAGTATTCTCTTAAAAGCATTATCTCATAAATCATATATTTTTTACTCAAAATTAGAATACTTTGAATCAAATGAAAGACTGGAACTACTGGGAGACTCTGTTCTTTCTCTTGTAATAATCGAAACTTTACTTGAAAGATATCCTGAATCTTCAGAAGGAATAATATCCAAATTAAAAGCAAAAATTGTAAGTGAAACAGCTTTAGAAAATATTGCAAAAAAATTTGAACTTTACGAATATTTATTATTAGGAAGAGGTGAATATAATTTAGGTCAAAACAAAACAACTTCAATTTTAGCTGATACTGTAGAATCAATAATTGGAGCAATTTATATAGACAGCGGACTTGAAAATGCAAGAAATTTTATAAAAAAACATTTTGAAGAAATAATTGAACTGTGTTGTGAGAAAAAATTTATTAAAGATTACAAAACCAAACTTCAAGAATATACTCAAAAAAAATATAAAAATAAACCTATTTACAATGTATTAAAAGAAGAAGGGCCAGAGCATAATAAAACTTTTTTTATTGAAGTAAAAGTTAATGATAAAATTGTTGGACATGGAAAAGGTAAAAATAAGAAAGAAGCAGAACAAAATGCAGCAAAAGAAGCTCTCGAAAAGATTAATCATTCCAATTTTTATAAATCATAAAGGCTGTCCTCATAGATGTATATTTTGCTCTCAAAAAAGTGCTGTTGAAGATTACAACACACCTATAGAAAAAATTCCTGAGGTAATTGAATCATATATTTCTACCCAAATAAAAAAATTCGGAAAAATTAATCCAAAATACGAAATTACCCAAATTGCATTCTATGGTGGAAGTTTTACTTGTCTTGGAAAAGATTTTATGGATAAATATTTTAAATCTGTAATTAATTATTTTGAAAAATATAAAATTGACTCTATAAGAATTTCAACAAGACCTGATTGCATTGATACAAACATACTTCAATATTTAAAGGAAAACAATGTTAAAACAATTGAAATTGGAGCAGAGTGTTTTGATGATAATATTTTAAAAATTTTAAAAAGAGGTCATAGTGTTAATGACATAGTAAATGCAAGCAGATTAATAAAAGAAAATAACTTTGAATTATCAATTCAACTCATGGTTGGCTTACCTGGAGAAAATGAAGAAATTATTGAAAAAAACTTAAAATATCTAAAGAAGATAAAACCAAATTTTTTGAGAATTTTCCCATTAATCATTTTAAAAGATACAGAGCTTGAAAAAATGTATTATGAAAAAAAATATAATCCAATTTCACTTGAAGATGCTGTAGAAATATTATCAAAATTTTATACTTTATGTGAAAAGGAAGGTATATATATTATCCAGATGGGATTACATTACTCTGAGCATCTTGTAAAAAATTATATTGCAGGGCCTCTTCACCCTGCAATTAAAGATTTAGTTAAGAATAAAGTGGGTATTCGCCAATAATTTCGTAATCATCAAACCAGTATGCTTCTGGATTCCTTTTTGCAACTATGACTTTACCAACATTTTTATTATTTGCAGCTCTATGATATTTAAAAATAATTTCCTTTTCAGTTAATGCTAAAATTTCAAGTTTTCCAGTTTTATGGCTCATTGCATATCTTGCTCTTTTTGCAAGCCCCGCGCATTTATCTTTTCCCATTTCAAAAATTTTATACCCTTCTTCAATTGGGACTGCATAAATTTTATTTCCTTTTGCTGGCCTGCATTGAAATACATAATAAGGAGGGCATCCAATGTATGAAAGCTTATTAAATAATTCTCTTAAAACTTCAGGAGAAGCAGATATCCCTCTAATTAATGGAGTTTGATTGCATAAAATTGCTCCAGCATCTATTAATTTTTGAATACACTCTTTTGATTCTTTTGTTATTT
>JALVYZ010000236.1 GCA_027037705.1 bacterium
AATCTATTTTTTTCAATTTTTTTTATTTTATTTAACATTTTAGAAATAGAGTTTAGTTTTAAAAGTTCAACTACAAGATGACCACGAGAAATATGATTTTTTGAACCAAAAAAATTATTTGTCCCAGTCCATTTATTTAAAATATTCACTAATATTCTATTTTCATTAATTCCGATCCATGTGCCTCCTTGTTCTAAATCTATAGGAGCGAAAATTTTAGGATTTTTGCAAATCAATTGGGGAGGCTGAAATTTTCTATGAAGCATCTCATCTCGATTATTCCCAATAATTAATGGATAATCTTTTAAAATTTTATGTAAGATTATTGTGACACACATATCTTTTTAAAAAAGCTTGATTTATTTTACTTATAGCATTATTATATTTGAAAGTAAAGAAGAGGAGAGGGACATGAAGTACTTATATTTTGTCTTAATTTTTTTAATTTTAACAATAATAGGCTGTGCAGAAAATAAATCTCTTGTTACTTCATCTTCAATTGATAAAGATATTAAAAATTTGAGTTTTAAAATTAATAATTTAGAATCTCATTTGATTGAAATTTATAAAAAAATAGACATAATTGACAAAAAGTTAGATAATCTCACTTCAAATTATAATAAATGTAATGAAAAAGAAGAGTTAATTGTTAAAGAGATAGAAAGATTCAAACAAAATGAAAATAACACCTTAACCTTATTAGCAAATATAAATAATGAGTTAGCCCAACTTAAAAAGAAAATGCTATCTAATAAAAGAGCTGAGAAGAAAAGTGTAAACAGAAAAGTAAAAAAGGTTCGTAAGAAAAAATCTCTTGTTGAAGAGAATTATAATAAATGTTTAACGAAGTTTAGAAAAGGTGACTATAATAAATCAGTCATTTGTTTTCAGAAATTTATCAAAAAATTTAAGAATCATAAATTAATACCAAATGCATATTTCTGGATTGGAGATTGTTATTTTAAACAAGGAAATTTTTTAAAAGCAATTGATAATTATGACATTGTTTTAACTAAATACCCAAAATCAACAAAAATTCCATCTGCTTTATTAAAAGAAGGAATGGCATTTTATTATATGAAGGATAAAGAAGGTGCAAAAATTTTTCTTAAAAAAGTTATAAACGAATATCCTAATACTTCTCAAGCAAAATATGCTAAATCATTTTTAAAAAAATTTGGATTGGAATAGATGATGAAAAAATTAAAAAAATTATTTAAAGATTATTTTTTAACTGGTTTAATTGTTGTTATCCCAGGATATATTTCATTTTTAATTATAGTGGCTTTAGTTAGAAAAATGGATGGTATAATTAACCTTTTACCTCCTAAATACCATCCTGATACATATTTACCTTTTCATGTCCCTGGATTAGGCTTTATTTTTACTATTATTTTAATTTTTTTAGTTGGGATTTTATTTACAAATATTGTTGGAAAGAAATTTTTAAAATTCCTTGAAGATAAATTAGTTACAAAAATACCATTTGTTAGAACTATTTATAAAAGCTCAAAAAATATTATTGAAACAGTATTTTCAGATAAATCTCAAAGTTTCAAAGAAGTTGTTTTAGTTGAATATCCAAGAAAAGGCTGTTTTGCTCTTGCATTTATAACTTCTTACTTAGAAAATAGTAGCGAACTCAAAAGGAGTATCAATAGCAGAGAAAAAATTTTATCAATATTTTTACCAACAACCCCTAATCCTACTTCAGGATTTCTACTTTATCTACCTGAAAGTGAAGTAATAAAACTTAAGATGGATGTTGAAACAGCATTTAAAATAATTATTAGTGGTGGGATAATTAAAGATGAAGAAAAAATTTATAAATAAAATATCCAATAATGATGTTATAAATGATATTTTTCTCATTAATGAAAAGAAAATCTTACAGACAAAAGATGGGAAAAATTATTTATTGTTAAGAATAAAAGATAAAACAGGAAATATTGATGCTAAAAAATGGAATATTGAAGAGGACAAATTTGATGAAATAAATCCTGGGGATATTATTTTAATTAAAGGAAAAGCTGAAAAATTTAATAATAATTTACAGATAATCATAGAAAGTATTGAAAAAATAGAATTTCAAGCAAAATATCTTGAATATCTAATTCCAAAAACAGAGAAAAATATTTCAGAATTAACAGTAAAATTAGAAAATTTCTATAATAAAATTAAAGACAGTTATTTAAGAAAATTATTAAAAAAATCTTTGTTAGATGAAGATTTTTTTGAAAAATTTAAACTTTCTCCAGCTGCTTCAAGTTTTCATCATGCATATCAAGGTGGATTATTAGAACATACCATTAGTGTAACAGAAATTTCTATTTCTTTGGGGAACATTTATAATGTACAAAATATGGATGTTCTTATTGCTGGAGCATTATTACATGATATTGGAAAGGTTTTTGAATATGATCCAGTTACATTTAAAAGAACTGATGAAGGTAAATTATTGGGACATATTGCAATTGGAGTAAATTATATAGAAAAAAAAATATCACAAATTAAAAATTTTCCTCTTTCTTTAAGTTATGCAATTAAGCATATTATTTTAAGTCATCATGGGGAGTTTGAATGGGGCTCTCCAGTTCAACCGTCATTTCTTGAAGCTTTAATAGTCCATTTTGCAGATAACATTGATTCAAAGATCCAACCTATTATTTCAAACACAAATTCAGAAGACAAATGGATATATTTAAAATCTCTGAGACGAAAGGTTGTTGATTTAGAACTATTGAGAGATGAGAATGAGACATATAATATACAAAAAGATAAATCTAATATTTCTACGATTTTTTAAAAATTAATTTTTTTTAAATTTGTCCTTGACAAATTTTTCTCAAGGGAGTATTTTCCTTTTGTTTTCAAAAATCCATAGAAGGATAGAGGAAAATGAAAAAAATAGTATATTTGTTCATTGGTTTTTTATTAATTTTTACTGTGTCTCTTTTTTCAAAAGATTTTGAGTGGGGGAAATTAGAACTAAGAAGTACCACTCAATACAAGTTACAATGGTCAGACAATCCTAATAACCTTGTCAGCAATGATGATAATGACCAGGACATTTCAGAAATTCTTGGAGTTGATGCCTACCATAAAAAAACTGGTTTAAGTTTTAATTTCTTTGGTAAATACACAAAAGACCTTGATGGCACACCAGAAGGTTCTATTTTTGAAGATTATGTTGATACAAATGATTCAAGACAGAAGTTGTATGCATATTATATGTATCTTGAAAAAGATAATTTCATAGGAAATTTAGATTTAAAAATTGGTAGGCAGTATAGTTATAGTTCAGAAATTGTCCATTATGATGGAGTATCTGTCTCTGGGAACGGTTTTGGAAAAGATTGGTTTAATTTTGAAGTTTTTGGTGGAAGAATTGTTGAGATGTATTCTAATTTAGACAGAAATTCAGTTGGTGGATTTAATGTAGAGTTAAATTTTATTAAAAATTTAAGTTTTTATGTCGATACTGTTTTTTATAAAAAGAATTCTTATGAGATTGGAGCATACTGGAAACCAACTGATTACATTAAATCAAAAGTAAGTTACGCTGCTATTAATTCTCATAGCAGATTTTGGAGTTTTGATATT
>JALVYZ010000237.1 GCA_027037705.1 bacterium
TCCCCCTCGAGGCTAGCTACCTCTATAGCGTGGAGGCCGACAAGCTCTACGAGGTCCGCATTACCCCTCATCTACGCAGCCTAGTTGAGCACGCTGCTAAGGCGCTAAGAGAGATGCTGGAGAGAGGAGAGCCTCCGAGCAACGTCGTGGTGCCCCGTAGGCGCTGCAGGGTATGCGCTTATCGCCACACATGCCCCTACTCGAGGGCATAGCTAATAATAGCAGCATCTTCTCCTTGACCTCGTCGTGGTCCCGCCTTGGCTAGTCATTAGGGATCAGTGCTACCGCCTAGGCATTTACATAGGTCTTCCTCGTCGCCCTGTAGCGTCCGGTAGCAGGGTTGTATTCTGCGAGTCCCTGGGCTGCGAGCTGTCTGAGCTTCTTGTACGCAGTAGATTTAGGTATTCCAAGTAACCGTGCTGCCTCCCCGGGACCTAGTTCAAGGCCTTTCTCGCTATAGCTTATCAGTGCTCTTAGGAGCTCCCGGGACAGCTCATCTAGCTCCACGTTCTCGAGGTTCTCGAGAGGCTCCTCGACGAGGGCGTTAAAGCCCTCGCCCTCTATCCTTAACAACACATTCCTTATGCTGCCTTGTTGTCTTAGCCCAGTGAGGGCATTGTAGAGAGCAATTACCAGGAGCCTTGGTCCACCGGTAAGCGATGCTACTACCTCGTCGTAGCCCCCGAGCTTCTCCCGGAGAACCCTCTTGAGCATCCATACGAGCTTTGGCAAGGACTCGCCACGGTAGGGTATCCTTACGAGCTCTGCCCGGGCTCCGAGGCTCGAAGAGAAGAGCTGGAGCTGGGTAAAGGCTTTCTCAACACGAGTCCAGGCATCGCCGCCGGTATCGAGCGCTACCACTACCAGCCTACAGGGCCTATGGTCTCCCAGGGCCCTTAGGATGAACTTCTCGTCGAAGCCAAGGCTTGCTAGTAGGAGCTTGTTGCAGTTCTTGCTCAACGCGGCTACAACCCCAGAGTGTTCACGGCTCTGTGTACCTGGGATAGTTGGTGGTGTTTCTCCTTATTAGGCCTAGCTGGAACGCAATATGCATAACGCTTAACTATAGTACACAATACCTATATGTAGTGGATACTAGCCTTGCAGCTAAAACCCATATGGCTCCCAAGAGTTCTCTCGTACTTCGCCGAGACCAGGCAGTTCGGGGTCCTAGATAGGATAGCAAATGCGCTTGGAGCTAACCAGGCACTAGCAGCACTATACGATGCCCTACGAGTGTATAGGAGCAACTGCCTCGGAGACAACCCGGACAGGGAGTGTCCCCGTGCAAGGATAAAGCAGGATGGAGAAGAGCGGGAGCTAGGCCCAGCAGAGCTACTGGAGAAGGCGGAGTACGAGCTCAACAAGATAGCCGAGATGCTGCTAGACAAGGAGCTCGAGGAGGAAGGACTACGCGTAGCTAGGACGGCGGCTCTCCTAGCCCTCGGGGCGAAGACAAAACAATAGGTAGGAGGTGGCTCCTCTCCTTGCCCGTGTTCTTCTCGCTCTCAGCCCGGGTACTCATAAACCTAGAAGCCCTAAACATGGCGGAGAGTGTAGGAAATGTTGTAAGGCACCGGAGAGCGCCAGTAGTGCTGCGCACCGATAAGGGCTTCGTGCTGAGATATGTCCCGGTTATAAGCGGGGAGAGCCTTGCACATCACTACCAAGTCCTACTCGCCGAGATAGCGGGGAAGAAGGGGCTACCAGTGTGCAGCGCGTGCTCGCAGGGAGTGTTCCTCAAGCACGCTGATAGCAATGTCTTCAAGAAGTACGACGGCATTGACCCGAAGAAGATGTTCAAGAACGCAGCCGAGGCCGAGAAATACGTCGTGGAGAAATGTGTCGTCGAGGACATAGGTGGCTTCCTCTTCACAGACATGACTACTAAGCGTACATCGAGGTTCCGAGTAGGCTACATGATACCGGCCCTCGATGCTCTACGAGTCGGGGCTGCTGCTACTGAGGCACAGTTCCATGTGAGGTACTCGCCTGGTGCTGCTGGCGGCGAGCAAGCAATATACTATGTAGAGGTTGGTAGCGCTGTATACGTGTTCACCTATGCCCTTGATGCCTCCGCGGTAGGAGCCTATAGCATGGAGAACGCCGGGGCACCGAGAGAGAACCCCTACATCCTAGGCCAGGAGGATAGGAAAAAGAGAGTAGAGACCGCCTTAGACGCGCTCGCAGCACTACTGGGCGGAATGACCTGGGGAGCGAAGACAACGAGGTTCCAGCCTCACTGGAAAATACTGAGCCTAGTCGCCTCGATAACGGAGCCTATACCGTTCAACGTGTCACCGGGCCACGACAAAGGCTACCTAGCCGAGACAGTTACGCGGGCATGCAGCCTATCAAGAGCCCTAGGCGACTTCAGCGCAACAATACTCTACTACGACGGCGAAGGCCTAGACGAGGCCAGCTGCGAAAAAGGCGAGAGAGTAGAGGTCATAGATAAGAATAGCTACATAGACGTGATAGAGGAGGCGAAGAAGAAAATAACAGAGAAACTAGGATAGCAGCAAACTAGTCATTTCTACTACTCATCCACTATATCCTCTCGCCTCCTGTTCCTTTGCTTACGCGGCTATACATGCTGATAGCCGAGGGAGGGCTAGCAAGGGCCTTGAAACCCGTCATGATAGTCAGCAAGGTTGAGCTAGCATGGGGGTTTAGCGTACGCTACGCCGGGTTATCGGCTGCCCAGCCCTCGCTCCCCCTACCACCACCCACTACCGTGATAGGGTTCTACGCGGAGCCCCTGGCAAGGCTCCTAGGGCTCCCCGAGTACGGCTTAGCGAAGCACTGTAGCCCCGCAGGCCTCCTTGCCAAGTACACACTTGGTGCTGCTGCCGGGCTTGACCCGGAGAGCCCCGTAGCCATTAGCGCCCATAGCGACGTGACGCGGGTGTTATCGCTACCCTATCAGAGGAAGAGGCGAGACTGGGAACCATATGCCTGGAGTGTACAAGCCCTGGGAGCAGCCTATGGCCCCGGGGCTAGGCTGTACCTAGGCATAGTAGTCGATGCCGAGGGCCTTGCAAGGGAAACCGGCGTAGACGCCGAGGAGCTAGCCGAGCCCATAGCGTGGGCGGGTTGGAGGCTTGGGTCCAAGGAGGGCCTCGTCTCGGTTCTTGAAAGCTTTGTAGGTGAGCCAGAGACCTTGGAGAAAGAATTTCCCTCAATTCTTTACCAGGAAGGAGACGTAGCAACCCCCCTCACAATGGGATCAGTTAAGACTATTACTATGTGGAGGCCAGAGCTAGGAGTCTTCTGTGGAGAGGTCACCCAGCCTACGTATGAGGAGTACTTTGTGCCCACAAGCCCATACTCTACCCAGGTCTTGCTACTTCCTCCAAGCAAGCCTGTAGTATTCAAGCCCCGGGACTCTGTAGCTTATTGTCTTGATACTGATAGGGGTTTATGCATAGCTGCTAAAGGTGTCTGAGCATTGTACAGTGTCGAGCTCTTCCCACCCGGTTGGATGGGTAGAGGTTTCCAGCTACTAGCGCTTGCAGCGGCTCCACCGTATCTCGTAGAATCAATAGAGTATGATAAGGTAGTATTTGAGGACAAGGATAGCTTCATAGAGGTCCTCTCAGCTGCTTACAGCATAGCCGCGGGCCTGCTATCCGATAAACTCGTACAGATTCCCCGCATGTTCGGTAACGACTATAAGCCGGTTGAGAAGCTGGCTGGCAAGAAGCTGTCAAAGAGCGAGAAGAGATGGGACATAGCTACACAGCTGGTAGTTGAACGCTTGGTCTCGGGAGGCCTTGACCCTGATGGGCCACGGGTAGTGCCGCTAGCCCTCATGAAGCTTAATTTATTCGAGAAAGCACGTACGATGAAGGGTGGTAGGCCTCTTAGCGACCGGGTTGGAAAGGTTAAGCCCTCTTCCCTTGCACTAGCTCTTGTTGGTGGCTTATTATCTAAGCTCGGGAGAGTAGGCGATAAAGGCGTCTACGTGGTCCCGCTGCCAGACGCCGGGAAAGAGGATCTCGAGACAGTTATGGCGCTCTACTCTATAGCTACTATGACCGGCGTCGATACTAGCCTTGAGCCTCTTGGCCGCCTCTTATCGAGGCAGCGGGTAGCCGAGCTACCTGTCAGTCTTGACGCTCTACTAGTGTTATACGCTGCCGGGCTAGTAGCCGAGCTACTCGATACCAAGCCGGGAGAGCTATGTGGGGCCAGTAGCGTTCTCGACCAATTACTGTTCGCGAACGTGTCCGAGGCGGGAAACAGACCCATACTCAACGAGTTGTCCCCCTTAGCTCTCTCTGAGCCGTTATGCATCCTTGGCTCGGCGCCGCTAAGGGTTCTCGGCTCCCTGCTCCGTAGGGCGGTCTCGCAGGGTCTCTGTGGAGGCGAGCAAGACCCCGGTAGGGAGGCTGTCGGTCACTGTCTTGGCAGGCTCTTCCTCTACACTATTACGGGTGACAATGTGTACCTCTATGACTGTGCCCGGTTACTCCGAGGAGCAGCGGAGAGCAACGCGTGCGAGAAGACACGGGGCTCGCTCCTCTGGGCGGCGAGGAATGTGGCCGAGGCCGCTACTAGCCAAGTACTGTACGTGGCCTGAGGAGCCTTGAGGAAGCCCTGGGAGCGCCCCGGCATAGACAAGCTGGTAGAGAGTATTCGTAGGGGCTCTAGCACCGTCTTCGTTGCCCCGACAGGTTATGGGAAGAGCAAGTCGGTTCCAAGGCTCCTAGAGGAGAGCAGGAGTGCTGGCATCGCGGCCCGTGTAATACACGTGCTTCCACTGAGGGCTCTCGTCGAGCAACAGTTCATGTTCCTCAGGAGCCTCTTGGGGAGCCGCGTGGGGTTCCTCGCAGGGCTAAGGCTAGGCCACGGGGACTACTCCGGCTTCATGCTCCGCAAAGCAGTTGTCTCAACCCTTGACAGCTTCTCCCTCAACCTTGCCCGCCTACCCGTGGCGGAGCTCAGTGGCGTACTCCGAGACGTGTTTGAGGGCCACTACGAGCTCCCCCGCGCAGCTATTTTCTCCTCGCTAACGGTTCTCGACGAGGCCCATCTCTACGCCGAGCCCTGGGCAGAGGAGCCGCCACTATCAAGACTCTTCACGGAGCTAGTGCTGAGCGTGTTCTCGCGGGCAGGGCTACCAGTAGTGGTTGAGACCGCTACCATGCCCCGAGGCCTAGTGGAGAGAATAGCCAAGAAGACCCGTGGAGACATAATCGCTGTCTGTAGGGACTGTTGCCACGACACAAGGTGCACCGCTATCCATGACAAGGAGTACGAGGAGGAGCAAAGCCTTGCTTGGAGAACAAGCCTAGTAGACAAGACCAGCGCGCTCCATCGGGCAAAGGAGCTAGCCGAGACTGGTAGAAAGGTACTGGTAAGCGTGAACACCGTGGGCTCCGCTATAGAGGCCTATAACTACCTTGCCGAGCACCTGGGTAGAGAGGACATCGTGCTCGTGCACGGAAGACTTAGCGCAGCGGATCGCGAAGAAGCGGTCAAGAATATACCCGGGGCAAGGATCGTTGTGGCTACACAGGTTATAGAGGCAGGTGTAGACGTTGACGCAGAGGCCCTGGTCACCGAGGCGGCTACCCCTAGTAGCCTAGCCCAGAGAGCTGGGAGGCTATGCAGAGGCAAGGAGACACTCGAGAGGTGTAGAGAGGAGCCACCAGAGGTAATAATCTATGAGCCCGAGAAGCCCCACCCCTACGGGGATGCAGTCCCAGCTACATTGATCCAGTTAGAGAAACTCAAGCAGGTGGGAGACGGTGTCGAGTGGAGGCTCCTAGACGACCGGGTAGAGGATACTGGGAGGCTTAGGAGCTTCCGCGTACTAGTAGAGAGCGTTGAGGACAAGGCCTGGGAGAAACAAGTCCTAGGCAGAGAGCAAGTAGCCTACCTCAACCTCCTATACCTAAGCCTAACAAGCATCTCCAGGGCATCACCGAGGCCAGCAAAGCTACTACTCAGCCACTACTGCAGCCTCGTCCGAGACTCATCCCTCGTAACACTAGCGATCCCTCGGGATAAGGACGGCTACGACTACCTGGATACCAGCTTGGGCCTCCTAGCAAAGAAGGCTGATAAGATACTTGATTGTCGCGGTGATAGGTGCAGAGTATTGCTCATAGGTTATGGGGACGAGGTAAAGGAGGTAGAGGACACGGCTCCCCGGGAGAAGTTGCTAAGAGCACTACAGAGCTGCTCGTCGTACATGAGTCTCTACCCTGGGCTCGTCGCCGAAGCGGCGAGAAGGCATGGGCTCCGAGGATACCAGCTCCTACCAGTCACGAGGCCCGGGGCCTATCTCAGAGGAATAGGGCTCGTGGCCTGATAGCCATGGCTCTCTACGCGTGGACCGGGGTAAGGCTTGGAGAGCATAGCTGCAACGTAGCCGGGCTACTACTGGGGCTCTTCGGCGAAGAACTAGGAGTGGTTGCTAGAAGGCTCGGCGTAAACACTGACCACTTACTTGTAGCAGCGGGGACAGCTGCACTCCTCCACGACGCTGGCAAGGCAGCGAAAAAGTTCCAAGAAACACTACGCAGCAGGAGACCGAGCTTCGTCTGCCACGAGCTAGTAGCCGGGAGCCTAGTCTACAACACCACCCATGCACTACTAGCCGGGCTCGATGCAGGAAAGGAGGAGCTACTAGCAACAATAGCCAGCATAGCAGCGCTACGACACCACCACGCCATGAGGACCCTCGGCGAGTGCATAGACCTGGCAAAGAAGCAGAGAGTACCGGGCTTAAGCACAGAGGAAGTGATAGAGCTAGCAGCCGAGATAGAGGAGGCATGCCCCGAGGCAACGACCCTAGCACTCGTGCTCCAAAGACTAGCCAGAGACTATACTCCCCTAGAAGGAGCCTCAGTAACAAGAAACGCTATACAAAGCCTCGAAGAAACACACCACGTGAGCAAAGAACTACTCTCACTAGCAGCCTCAGCACTAACCGGGCTACTAAGCCTAGCAGACTACCTAGCAGCAACAACACTAGACAAACGAGCCCATGATCCCAAGCCACAAGGATACACAAAACAAGTACTCAAAGAACTACAATACCTAATAACACCAGTACAGGGAACAACCCATCTAACCACAAAACTCCAAACAATAGCGCTCGAGGGGAGAAAGAAACTCGTACAACTACTCGAAGAAGCACTACAGGAAACCATTCTATTCCACTACTAGGCCCCTATAACACAGCCACAAAGCACCACAAAAACACACCATATAATCAGCACGACAAAACACGCCTACACAATACATATTTAGCTAAATCATCATTATAAAAATAGTACATGTTTTTATAGATAAGTAAAGAATATAACGAAAAATAACCTAAATCAGCGCTACAAAACTTTCTTTTCTCTTGGGAACACTCCGTGGATGAATTTGAATGCTTCCTTGGGAACAACGTTTCGAATCCATACGAATCCATAGGAACACCTTCAGGGTCTCAGAATGCTCGATACACGGGAATTAGAGATGTGCCTAATAGCTTAAATAACAAACTCATGCAGAGGCCTCATACAGACCCAAAAGGGAACCATACCAGACATACTCAAAAGAGAACTGAAAGAATTTTATCAGCAAAGTCTTGTACTCTCTTTACTAGCTCGCTTCTGACATACTCAAAAGAGAACTGAAAGTAGTAATGACTCTCAACGGGTTCATGAGCCTAAGTATATCGCATGACGAGACATACTCAAAAGAGAACTGAAAGTATACCGAGCAAGAAAGCAACAATGTAGGGATTAGTAAGCGCCCGACATACTCAAAAGAGAACTGAAAGTCGAGGTACACGATGAGCTTCATACCCGACTCTTTTACCTTTAGACATACTCAAAAGAGAACTGAAAGGGAACAGGGACGCGGGGCTTGCGGCCTCGTCGAGTGCGGAGCCCGACATACTCAAAAGAGAACTGAAAGGTAGTATCTGGCCGATGGCGGCTCCTGGTAGATAGTCGGTGCCGAATGACATACTCAAAAGAGAACTGAAAGCATCACTGTAGTTCTCCGTGCCCCTCTTCTTACATATCTCCAGCGACATACTCAATAGAGAAGTGAAGGTCACCGTTGGGTTGACTTTGCTGGTATTCCTGGCATCTTTCTTGGACATGTCTATGTTTGATTCAGTAAGGAATTTAAAGAAGTAAATACGGGAACAAGATTTGCGTGTCGAGTACTATTATTCGGTCAAGGTGCCTGGAAGAGGATTGTAAGGCTTGGCTCTGCTGGATTCTATAGCGTGTCGGTCTTACTGAGCTAAGTTTACGAATGCGGAGAAGGGGACGAGCAGGGCGGGATAGGAGTTTAATTATGGGGAAATCTGTAGGGGGCTTGTGTAGATAGATGTTGGTTTGGGGAGTAATGCTGAGGAACTGGGGGATAAGGGGTATTGGTGGCGCTGAGGAGTTCGTGTGCGACCGTTATCTATATTATCTTTATCTTTATATTGTCTGTGTTTTCTGCGAGGCCTATGGCGAAGGGGTAGACTGTTTGTGAGGCTCCCTGTAGCAGGGCGCAGACTTGCTCTCCTCTGTTCTCCGGGGCTCTATTGATGTGTTCTGCGACTTGTTTCCCCATGTACTCGTTTAGGTAGGGGTCGCTGTGTGTTAGGGGGAATATGTAGTAGTTCTTGCCCCTGTTCTTATTCTTTTTATTCATTATATCTACTGTGTTCTGGAGGTTTAGGAGCGTGTACGGCGTCCAAGCGATGTATAGTGGTTTTTCTCCGCCCAGTATCCTCCAGAGTAGCTCAACCACGTAGCCCGATGACTGACCCGTGAGCGTTATTACGGGGATGCATTTGTCCTCAACTATGTCGCCTAGTCCCTGTACGATGATGCTTAGTCTCCCGATAAGGGGCTCAGTCCTAATATCCTGTACTTGGAAATCCCTTACTCCGAGGAAATCGAGTACTTGTTTGTATATTGTCTTCTCGATTTCTAGTAGCTTGTTCTTAAGTTCTTCTAGCGAGTGCGTGGTCTTCTTTAGTACCTTTAGTACTTCCTTGGGGTTCCCGCCTCTATCTATTAGTGGTATTTCTTCTAGTATTTCTGAGAGATGCGAATACATCGATGTCATAGAATACATGTGCTCTAGGTATTTTGCTGCATCTAGATTCTCAGGCTGGATATCAGTAGGCGCTTCATCTCTTTTATCGAGTAGTTGTCTGATAGGGTCCGCGGCTATGCTGTGTAGTAGCTCGCCGCCTAGTGTCCCTCCCCACTTATAATGGAGTATGTTCACTAGGTAGTAGGTGACAAGGTCTATGAATAGGGCCATAATGCCCTTGGCGGCGGCATCTACACTTACTTCTCCTAACATGTAGCCAGCTACTAGGTTCTGAGCAGCTGCTGCGTGGAGCTCGAAGCCTTGCCGGGTTAGGCCGGAGAGCAGGGCTGTTGCGAGAAGGGCTGCTGGGGGATCGCCGCCTAGCTCACTGGTACAGGTCTCCAGGGCAGCGCTGATACTCTTTCTGCGTATAGCTGCTAGGTTCTTCTGCACAGATAGGTGAGCCATAGCCATGTATCGCGGGTCATAAATTATATCGAGGGGTTTAGAGATAATATTCGCTATCACCGTGTCGCTAGGCAACGGTGAGAGAGGATAAGCCCGAAGATATAGTAAGGCCCTATTAAGAGCTATGGCGCCGGAGCCCTTTTCCCTGTGGCCTAGCCTTAGGCCGAGTAGCCTAGCAATCCTCGAGCCAAGGGCGATATGACCAATGTAGATAGCATCATCACTGCTATCCTTGTATCCTAGGTTATACCTCGTATAGCTGAGATACTTTAACAAGTACCCGAAGAAGTTTCCTCCACTACTGGGCTTGATTTCCAGGAGAAGCTGCTCCAACGCGACCACACCTCCCGGTTTATTATTTACAGGAAGCGATTCTTCGCAAGGCGTCGCTGTCGCGGCCTAGACACCTAATGTACAAATGGTACGAGGTGTCCTGGGGTACTCTGAGCCGTCCTTCCTCGTCAACTACCTTTTTTACGTAGTTAGACGCCTTCATTGACTCAAACATCTTTCCTATATTGTTATTTTTAGTGTTTTTGTTGCTCGTTCTACTTAGTGCTATGAGGGTCTCGGGTATAAGTACGAAGCATATATGCTCTATCCCCTGTATCCTCGTCAGGGTGCATATAATATTGTTTAGGAGTTGCTTGGAGTAGTCGTAGAGGGGTAGGAGATACACTGTCCTCGGCTTATAACCTGCTATAAGATCTCCTAGCTTGTCTTCCCTGTACTCTGAATCGATATTGGCAATGCATGCCTCCATATGGTGTCTATTTCTTAGCTCGGACTCTATTGTCTCCGATGACTCTTTTATGAGCTCGTTAGAGGCTATGAGTATCCTTAATACTCTTAGTGCTTTCGCCAGCCTAGCCGCCACGTCTACTGCTTTGTGTATGGGTTTTTCCTCCGCAGATTTTTCCTCTGTGGATGACTGAGCAGCGGCTCTACGGTACTGTGGCAAAACCACTAGCACTCCTTCATCAGCCTTGCTGATTTGCTTGGCCTCCTCGACAGCGTCTTGGATGAAATCGCTGGGTATGCACTCGTGGAGCCTGAGAGGATCCTTGCATGCCTTGTCGCCTTGGCCTCCTCGTTGACCAGACCGGAGTATCTCGGCTAAGTCACTCATAGCGCGCTCAGAGAGCTCGCTATTACTGAATAACAGCATGTAGTGTAGCGCGTTGACTAGCTCCGGGCAGCACTTGGCTTCCTCGAAGAACTGGTTTACGAGGGCTTTTTCCAGCCCCCCCTGCCCACTACTGTTTTCTTGTAGGCAGCACTTAAGGAGCTGCTCGAAGGAGTCGGCTGGCAGCCTTACCGGGGTTCCTAGGGGCAGCTGCTTATTGAAAGCATCTCTGTGCTCACTCTTGAGCATGTAGACCGGGCTAAGCCCTAGGTCGGGGTCGCGTGCCGCAACCTTCCGTGTCTCATTAGCTCCGCTGACCTCTTCTACTAGCAAGTAGGTGTGAAATCCGTTCCCGCAGTCAAGCTCTACTATTAGGTCTATTTCGCGTAGTGCCTCGCTGAGAATATAGGCGAGCTGGGGAGGAAAGACGTTCACAGATGGTGCGCAGTAGGTTACTTTGTACCCCAGTATAGTGCAGTCACTATTCGAGGTAGACAACGCTCTGCAGCCTCTCTTCCTATACCCCTGGTCAAAAATATAAATACTTTCCACTCTCTTCTAGATACCTTTCTCGGTGCAGGTGTGAGCGAAGTGCCAAAGGCAATAGTTATTGGAAGGCATAGGATGATGCCAGCCCAGGTAGAGGAGCTCCGAGAGAAAGGCATAGACGCGATCGAGCAGGTAGCGAAGATAGAAGAGGACGAAATACCGCAGCTCGTGGAGACGTGGGCCAGGAACGATGTGAGATACGTAGTTATCCAGGCACTACCACTAGCACTCCTATACAAGCTGTTCCGGGAGGCAAGGAAAGCAGGCATAGATCTAATAATAGCTTGGATGGATACAGTCGCGGTAACAGAGGACGAGGAAGAAGCAAGGAAACTAGTCCAGGAAAAACCTGATAGGAGAACTTACCTCAAAGCACCAGGCGACAAAGCCATAAGAGTCATCGAGCACAGGAAATGGATGAAGATAAAAAGGCTAGAAGTAGAGCTAGAACCCCTACAATAGGACAACTAATCATCGGCAAAAACAACGCAAACCGGGCCAACATCGCTGCCTAGCTCGATATACTTAACCCCACCATTCTCTTCCATTATGCTGCTACACAGCGAGCCCTCCCTATCACAGAAAAGGGCTACACTGATACCAGCACGGAGCCTCCCATACATGTTTCTGAGCCCATCCACTATACACTCTATAGCGCTGATAACTCGTTGGCACTTGTCGCTATGCCTAGCTCCCCTATAGCACCGCTGAACCATGTTGACGAGATCCCTGCACTTGATACGAGGGTTAAACAAGCAAATAGTATTCTCCTTTATAACGAATTCCCCTAGCAGGGACACTACTCTTCCAATGAACCCTAGTTCATCCGGATAAGTTTTGCATATATATTGGACTCTCTCGAGACAGCGAGCCGCCAGCTTAGCGGACGAAGCAGCTTCTCCAAGATTAGGGAAAATTATTGCAGCACCATAGCCTCTAGGAGACCCTGCAGTATATGCCTGGGTCACTTTTACCAGTTTCCATAAACCTTTTGACCAGTCTTTGCCGCTGAATATTTTGTTAAGTGATTCGCAGGCTTCACGAGCATAGTTCTTATCAATCCTGCAGTCCTGTGCTGAGGGGTCGCTGTGCTTGTTGCACAGGTTAAACACATCTAGGTCAATGATGTAGACGTAGTTCTCGGTAATGTCTCTATTGGGGTTGGTCAAAGCTCTTTTCCTCCGAGGAATGCTGCGAGAGGGCTAGTGCCTCGGCGAGAGCAAAGGCGGCATAGGGCCTCTGCTCGTAGCGGAAGGCCCTCTTTGCGCGGCTGAAGCGAGCGTAGTACACTGTAGCGTTGAAGCGGGATGCACCGCTAACAATGTAGGGCGAATGGGTAGTTAGGACAACCTTAACTTCCTTCCCGTTGCCTTGTAGTAGCCTTATGTATCTGCCAAGGATATATGCGAATAGGAATTGTTGCGGGGGAGAAAATGCTTCCTCGGGCTCCTCTATAACCGCGACTATTGTATTCTCCCTCTGCGCGAAGACATAGGGCAGAATGCCTAGCAGCAAGTAGGACGCCACCGACGAGGAAACCACGTCCGGGGGCACCGTGGCTGTAAGCCTATTGTCTTGTACTAGGAGAGCTAGGCTCCCGAGATCTATTGATAGCGCGGGTTTTCCTACGTGGCCCGTATCCGATATGGTTACGTCGACGCTTAGGGGGATAAGGTCCTCTGCGGATATTTTCTCATCAATGTCTCCCAGTAGCTCGTTAAGTGCGTCCACTGCTCTTTCGATGCTCTCTTCTTGGGCATCTAAGAGCTTCTTCAGTAGCCATGGGTTGGCCCTAGCCTTGTATATTAGTGCCTCGGCTAGTAGTGGGTGCATGAAGCCCCGGAGAACATTACCATGGTTCTTGATGTGTTGCTGCAGGTCTTTGCAAAGCTCTTTGAGTTCCTGCATCCTGTTTGATTCTTCCTCGGGTATGTACACGGATAAGGAGTCAATCATATTACACAACGTGCCGACATCTTGCTCTATTCCCTCAATGCTCTCACTGATGCTTTTCTCGAGGACAAGGCTCTGGCGCAGCACTATGCGGTAATCAGGCGCCATATATGCTACAATATCGCTTCCCAAATCCCCCCTAATTTCCCCGCCCGCGTAGCATAGGTTGCCGCGCGATGCATGTAGGCATACAGAGGCATTGTCTTTCCGCCATAGTCTATCGAGTTCGTTTACATCCCGGCTGGCAAGAGCATATATTGTTCTAGCTATTATAGACTTACCTGTGGAGTTGAAGCCAGCAATCACTGTATAATCGTCCACCTCTAGTTTGAAGTCATCGCCGAAAAGCTTAGAGCCCGTTACTTCAAGCAACCATTTACCCATACTCCTCTTCCTCGGGGAAACCAGGGAATAACTAGCGGGGAAAGAATAAATACATCTCCAAGGAGTCCCTCGTTGAGAAAGATGCTGTGTACAATCTGGTGAAGCATCATATCCCTCGCTAGCTCTATCGATGCAGTAAAGCAGCCCCTTCTACGCTTTACCGAGAACCTCCTACCACCCTCTAGCACACCGTATGCCCTGGTACAGAGGACTAGGCTACTGCACCCAAGCACTATACTCCTCACGCTGGTCTCTGGGCAACGTGAAGGCTCCGTAAAGACTATCAAGCCTAGTTCTCTACTAGGGCCACACACCCACGTGCTAGGCATGAGAGGAGAGACCCCGGCCTCGATAAGCCTCAGTACAAGCTCTACGAGGCTCTCTAATCTACTGCATCCAAGTATTGTGAGCCCCCGCTTTACCTCTATGCTGCACTCTGCGAGATGTCTCCCTATGGCTTTGGGCTCTTCTACGCGGCCGTATACGAGTAGGGGCACCGAGTCCTTGTTCTCTATTCCTATCCCCGCTATCTTGGCCCCTATTATAGACCACCATGAAGTATAAATATTTATACTCTGGATAAAGACTATAAAGTAGCGGTGCCTCCGTCCTTGGCCTCAACTACTAGAGCCATAGATTATTACTCGGCGCGGTCCTGCAGGAGCCTCTGGCTCGATAGAACTGTACAGTACCTTAGCAGTAGTAATGTCAATGAGGTTAATCTGGTTGAGTACGTTCTAAGGGGGCGGTTAACCAATATAGCTAGCTCGCCCTCAGCTGCCCGCAGGATACATGAGGCTGCTATTAGTATTCTTGACCGTATCGCGCAGGGGAGGTATGGCAGCGAGATATTCGCTGAGCTCGCTGGTCTCGAGGTCTTTGCCCGTTACCAGGCCGAGCGCAAGCAAATCGATAAATGCCTAGCCGACATCGTCGCTGATGTTGTAAGAATGCTTGCCGAGCTAATACGCAGCGGCGATCCTAGTGTTAAGCGTGTTGCGCGGAGGGCTCGTCTCGTCTTCGATTCCCTAATAGTGGGTGTAAGGCCGCGCTAAGAATAGCAAGAGGGGTGTGTTGCCCCGTGAGCCAGTCTGAGTTCTTCTCTCTGAAGAGGCGTCTCCTGGGCTTCTACGAGTTCGAGCTAAGTGTTAGGGTTAGGACGGGTCTCCTTATTCGCAAGCCTAGCCAGGCCCAGCTAAGTATAGGCGGCGCCGATGTATGGCCTATGAGTATTGAGCGCTACTATGAGTGCGGCAACGAGAGGCTTGGTGTAGAGGTGCCGTATATACCTGGCTCGAGCCTGAAGGGGCGTATGAGGAGTCTCTTGGAGCAAGCTCTTGGAACGGAGTACGTCACTACTGATGGTAAGATATTCCAGCATGTCCGTAGCATTGATGCATTCTTCCGTAGCTATGTTGATGAAGTAGAGGCGCGCCACAAGTTCATGGAGGATGTCTTGAATAGGTGCCCGGTTGACGAGGTCTTTGGCTATGCAAGCTTTAACTACTTGCAGCACCTCCGGGGCAAACTACAGCTAGAAGAGAATAGTGCCAAGAAGCTAATGGAGTATCTTGCCCCGACACGTCTCTATGTCGAGGACCTCTACCCGGATGAGGGCTATGTGTGCAAGCTCTATAAGCGCCTTGAGCGCCAGGTTTATCTAAGTGACTTCTTGGAGGAGAAGCCCGAGAACAGAATCGATAGGTTGACTGCTGCAGCGGATCCTCGTCTCTCTGTCCGCGTTAAGCCCGGTGTAGTGTTCAGGGGGCGTATACAGCTACTAGTCTATGATAACGACTGCGAGGCTTGTCCCAGCGAGGAGCAGCTATGCGTCGAGAGGAACCTGGGCCTCGTTATCCATGGGCTTAGGCTCGTTGAGTCCCTGGGCCTCGGTGCTGCTACTAGCCGTGGCTACGGTAGGGTCGGGATTAGTGTAGAGCGGCTAGTGTTCTACGAGGCTCCTGGTCTCGAGGGGAGAGAGCTACTAGGCAAGCCAACGCCCGTCACCGAGCTAGAGCCCAGTAGCGAGATTGTTGCAGCTGCATGCCCTAGTAAAGGGTAGTTGAGGCCTTGAGCACATCTTCTCCGCCGACGAGGCGCTACCTATACGTTGTGGTTGAGTTTAGGTCCCAGTTTAGTAGCTATTCTCCGAGCCTTGCCGAGGGCTACATAGGCTCGACGAGCCTGCATGCAGCCGTAATGGCTGCTGTAGCTATGCTGGGCCACGGCATTAGTGATGGGCTGGCCGAGGCGAGGTTTTCCTCCCTGCTACCAGTGGCCCGGGGTAGTAGCGGCTACGTTGCTCTCTTTCCCCCGCTACGGCTACCTAGCTATGGCAAGGTTCCCCGCGGCTTCTGGACGCCCCGTGCAGTATCCCTGGTACTGTCCGTGCTTAGTAGTTGCTCGGGGAGAGGCGCCGATATCGTCCTGGAGAGAGGCGGGGATAACTATGTTGTAAGGTGTATGGATGGGGGCGAGTCCCGGGAACTGGTATACTCTCGGGAGACCGGGGTCTTCGCGGCGCCTGGCGAGCAGCTAGATTTTAGGCCACCGGGGTTCCGTAGCGATAGGCATAGGCTCGTTATCAGCAGGGTTACTTACAGCGCTACGCCCTTCATGATACCAGTTGTTGAGCCTAGGAGCCCGTACTGGTTCGTAGCAGAGCTACGGAGCGAGCAGCTATGCGGCACCGTGGTAGAGGCGCTGAGGCTAGCCGAGCACCTCGGAATGGGGGCTCATAGGAGCATAGGGCTCGGGAGAATAAGGATAATTAGCTATGAGTGCACAGAGTCGCCGCCAAGCTTCCTAGCAGGTAGCCGGGGAGGCGGCATCGGGGTATCACTGGGCCTCCTCTACCCCGAGCAGGGGAGCTGTAGTGTCTACTACGGCGAGACTGCCTTGTTCGGTGCTTATCGGGGCTACGGCGGTGTGGTGATTAGCTTCCGGAGGCCCCTGGTAAGGGCACTTGCCCCCGGCAGTATTGTTGGAACCGATTGCAGGGGGCGGGTCATTAGGGGCAATGGTTATCCCTACGTGTATTCGTTCAATCCCATTGTGTATCCGGTTGCCCCTGTGTAGCGAGGCATAGGAGCCATGGAGCAGAGTAGTTATAGGCTATTGCTGAGACCCCGTACACCGCTCCACGTAGCCTCCGGGGAGAAGACGGTCATAGGCATAGACTCGGTGATACACTACGGGAAGCTCTACGTAGTGGACGTTGAGTGCACTGCGAGAATATATGCAAAGCTCTACGGCGCCGAGGCCCTCCTAGCCAGTAACGCCCGAGCCATAGACCTCTTTAGAAGAGTTCTCGGCCGATACAGGCCCGGGGTTCTTAGCTGCACCCCCTACCGCCTAGTAGTCGGGCTAAGAACGAGAACGCCACCCCGTGGCGCCGAGGTCTCGCTTCCACAGAGCACCCTAGTACCGGGCTCGAGCATTAAGGGCGCTCTACGCACGGCACTACTCTACGCCCTCGTGGACGCCGAGCCTAGGGAAGCCTTGGAGAGGATTAGGAAAGGGGTATCCAGGATAGTCCCGGGCCAGCCCCGAAGCCTACTAGGAGCCGCTGACCCCGTGGAACAGCTCCTAAAAGGCTCAAAGCCCCACGGCAGGGGTAGGTTCATCTACGATGCTGCCCGCCTCCTCGCAGTTAGCGACCCCCTGCGCCACAGGGCCTCCCTAGGGCTCTACGCTTTTCGGACGATACACGTTAACGACGGCCGCCCGGTTAGCCTAGAGTACGTCGTCGCCCTGGACCCCGGCGCGGAGATAGAGTATGAGCTGAGGCTCTACAAGCCCTCCTACAACACGCCTGTGAAGCAGCCTTGGATAAAAAGCCTACAGGAAAAAGACAAGACAATAAGCATCGATACCCTGCTCCGGGGCCTCGCCCTGTTCTCGGAGACCCAGATAGCGAGCGAGCTCGAGAGAATAGGTGAGCGCTTCCCGCGGTACAAGAGCTTCCTAGAAGACCTGGGGAAAATGAGAAGCAGGAACTGTTTTCCACTACGCCTCGGCTACGGCGCAGGCCATGCATCGAAGACCCTCCTACCATGGCTGAGGCGACGCGACCCCGGGCTCGCCAAGCGGCTCGAGGAGCTACTCTCGCGGCACTATGGCCGCGTATGGGATAGTCTCACAGATACCTTCACCGATCACAACGGCTCCCTCCTCGGCGTGGGCTGGGCCACACTCTGCATAGAGGAGAGGTGATGAGCCCTGGTTGGCAGGATTGAGGAGGTAGCGCTACACGGCCTACTACACGATATCCATAAACCCCTTGCTAGGCTGCTTCAAGTCTATAGAGGATGCGACATAGGAGAAATAGCTAAGAGGATAGCTGAAACGGCGCGGGGCTATGAGCTAGGAGACGAAGATATAGAGGGCTTCAAGGACTACGTAATCAAAGTCCTAGAGAAGGTTGAGGAGAATGGCCACGGGCTGCGCAGAAGCCTCGTCAACGAGTTCGCCAAGGATTCGAGCGAGCCTAGGGACTTGATAGAGGTCGCTATAAGGCTTGCCGACGAGGAGTCGGGGCTAGAGGACATAACGACCAGGATTGCGAACTCCTCGCTAGAACCGCATCTCACTCCATTCCTCAACCCTCTCGCCCTGCTATTCGCCTCCGGGTTCTCCAGCCACGACGTTGCCGAGCTAAACCTAGATGACGCCAGCATAGTGATGAGTAGTGATAAGCGTAAGTGCCTATTAATGACTAGCCAGTGGTGCAGGCAGAGACTACAAGAGTTCCTAGAAAGGGTTGAGAGAAGCGATACAGCGGCACTAAGAAGCATCCTTGGCGGCAATCACTGGCACCCAGTGAGGCCGCTTAGGTGGAAAGAGCCTAGCAGAGCCGAGGAGATCTCAGCGCTCTACGGTGCCCGAGGCTATAGGGAGGCAATCGTGGACTACACTAGTGTCGCGGCAAGCTTGTTGGCGGGGCTCTATAGGCTCAGAGCTGCTACGAGGAGCCTAGGCAACCGCCTCGACACTGTTAGGTCGCTGCTAGGGGTGCTCCGTCGCAGCCTCCTCCTGGTACCCTCGAGTATCCGTAAGGGCTCCTCGGGGCTAGCCCTGCCAGAGATAAGCCTCTATGCCCATAGCCGCGTAGTGGCTGGCTTCGCCTCCGCCATAGCTGCTACTGGGAGGAGCCCGGGCTGCTACAGGCTTGTACTTCTAGACATAAACGGTATACAGCGCTACATAACTAGGCACCGCGTAGTAAGCGCAGCGGTGAAGGCTTTTCGTGGCAGAAGCCTCCTAGTAGAGCTCGCCCAGAGAGCCGCTGCGAACTTCGTCTTATCGAGACTGGGTCTTGCCTGGAGCAGTGTCTACACATACGAGGGAGGCACGGTATCGATAATAGCGCCGTGCACCGAGAAGCTCGAAGAAGTACTAGGAGAGCTCGAGGAGAGGTTCAGCGAGGAGTTCGGGGGATACCTCGGAGTAACAGCTGTTGCTAGCCGGGAGCTAGAGGTAGGGCCGGGCACGTATAGCTCGAGGTACAGGTTCCGCCCCGAGGACGAGAACAGCTTTGCCCACGTCCTCTCGGAGACGCAGCGCATGCTCTCAGCCAGGAAGCTCAAGAGACAGACACATAGCCTAGAACAACTAGGGCCCGAGGAGCTCGAGTACGACCCCCTCGTGGAGGAAAACACGCCCCGGAGAGAATACGTGGGAGTAAGCGGTGAGCTAGGCGCTGAGTACTGGAGACTAGTCTCAAGCGACGACGCGGCAGCAGCCATAGTCGAGCACGGCGGGGTTTCAAGGGATACTCATAGAGCCCTCGTAGCTGGCAGTAGCGCCCCAAACCTGTTCATGATAATAGAGCTCTACTTGAGCGGCGATGGCTGCGAGAAAGCCATCGAGGAACTAGCAGGGAGGGTAGCTGAGGCACTACTCGGCTCCAAGGAGAGACGCTACGATATAATCCCTATTCATCGCGGCCAGGAGCTAAGAATAGGGATTATAGAGCTACCAAAACTATGCACGGTATACATACTGTTAGCGTTGCACACGCTTAGCCCGGAGCAGAGCATTGACTGGAGACTCGTGGAGACAATCATGGGTATGCTGGCTGAGAAGCCCCTAGATGGTAAGGAGCTAGGGATAGAGGAGGCGCTCATAGTGTTCTCGTCGGTGAACATTGTTGAGGAGTTCCTACCCAGCGAGGAGACGGTGAGAAACCTGGATAACCATGTAAGGAGCTGGCTGAGAGGAACTAGGTACAGGATAGGCTTCGACTGGGTAGCAATCAATACACGCTACCCCCTAGTGCAGGGAGAACACCGGGTCCAGATAAGGAGCCTAGACGAGGCAGCAGAGGCCACCGGGCTCATAGCCCTAGTCAAGCTCGATGCAGACAACGTGGGCAACACCGTATTCTACATGGCATCCTCTCCCTCGAGGCTAGCAACGCTAAGCGAGATCCTAGCAACTACCTTCGGGCTCCTAAGCTACAAGCTACTAGACCTAAGCAGCAACTACAACGACAGTGTATACGTCGTGTTCATAGGAGGCGACGACGCAGCCTACTTCGGCGAACTAGTAGCAGCAATGCAGTACGCCACGGACATAACGCGCCTAGCAAACTCGATGCTCCCAGGACTCACGATAAGCGGGGCAATAAGCATAGAGGAGCCAAAGCTCCCCCTTTATCTAGCTTATTACCACGCACTAGAGCGCCTAGAAAAAGCAAAGAACGAGCCAATAATAGTACTAGGAGGCAACGAGCCAAGAGGCATAGTAGCAATAACCCAGATGACAAAGCCAATAACACTCTGCCTCAGAGAAGACGACACAAAGAAACCCGTAAAGATAGAGACAATAAGCTGGCAAACACTAGAAAACACACTACGAGAACACCAATCAATAAGCGACGAGACCCTATGGAAGAGGACAGCAAAGCTAGTAACCCTAGTAGCGGACACGCTCGCAGAGATAATGAAGAAGCAAAAATGCAGCCTCACCGGCACAGAGACAGCTAGAACCCTAATAGCGTATACATACTGGCGCGAAAGAATAGGCCAAGCACCAGGCCAAGAAGAAAACAACGTAGACAAAATACTAGAGAAAATAACGGGCACCAGGCCGAGATACCCACCAAGCCAGCCAAACAACACCAAGGAACGATACAGGCTCTACACAATACTACAACTAGCCAGAAACCCGCTCAACATAATATACCAGCTCCTAAGACTCCGCAGACAAACAACTTAGATAAAACACATTGTACAAAAATATTTAATTTCCTAAGTTTCGAGAGTTTAATACATTACACAACCCGAACCCCTCAAATACATCTCTATATACATCTCTATAGATGATTATTTCAGCCCCCTCAATTCTTTATTGAGTTAATCTCACCAACCCGCTCATCCACTACCCAGAGCCAAGTCTTGTTAACCTTACAATTCTCTATTGAGTTAAGCCCAGTACACTAGAGACCCTGTCCTGCGACAAGATAGCTTACAATTCTCTTTTGAGTTAAGCGCGTGCGCGGGGCTGTACGGATAGGGATGGAGCCAGGCGTACCTTTCAGTTCTCTTTTGAGTTAAGCTCGTCGATGTTGGTCCCGATGATTATCGGTTATTCCGGAATAGCTTTCAGTTCTCTTTTGAGTTAAGCCGTTTCGGAGCTGAAGCTGATCTAGAAATATATCCAAAGATGAAAGCTTTCAGTTCTCTTTTGAGTTAAGCGGGAGGAAACCATGTTCGGGAACATAGATTGGAAGAGCTTTGTGATCTTTCAGTTCTCTTTTGAGTTAAGCAAAGCTGTAAAGGTGTATGCAAAGTATCTCGATTGCTATATTTACTTTCAGTTCTCTTTTGAGTTAAGCACGAGAACGTAGCTCACGATCTAGCATTCATGGCTGGGTATGCTTTCAGTTCTCTTTTGAGTTAAGCTCTATCCTAATCGTAGACCGTGCTTCCACAACCTGATACCATCCTTTCAGTTCTCTTTTGAGTTAAGCTCAGCTATCTCCGATAATCTGTTCTCTAGTGCTATTCTGTCTAGGAACTTTCAGTTCTCTTTTGAGTTAAGCTGGTATGGTTTCCTTTTGGATCCGAATAGTAACTGGTTTGAGGCAATTATTTATGCTTATCGGAACGAGTCTAATTCCCATGCATCAAGCCCTCCGAGACCCTCAAGGCGTTCCCATGGATTCGCATGGATTCGAAACAATGTTCCCAAGGAGCCTTGCAACTCCACCCACGATGTGTTCCCAAGGGAACCGAAAGAGGAGTTTAAAGGTTAAGACAAACAAGGCAAACAAGCAATCGGAGAGAATAGTGATTAGAGCAATGAGGGACGTCGCGGCTAAAGCAGGAAGGGTGGTATATGGGCTGCATTATGGGTTATATGTGTACCCCTTGTATTTGTGAGGCATATTGTTATTGGTCTTGAGCCCTAGTCTACCATGTATCTTACAAATATGTCTCCTACGTGGATGTCGAAGGTGTCTTCGAATCCTCTTGGCTCCATTTGTGTCGTAGTCTCTGAGAGGCGCTGGATCCGTTGATAAGTGCTCTAGTAGCTCTGGGACCCGGAGCCCATAATGTGCTAGGAGGTGCTCTAGGGGCTCGTCGCCTAATCTTTACGCTGAAAACGCTAGGGGTCTTGAGCCCTTCTCATCCCTAGCTTCTCTCTAGCAGGGTCTTCTTAACCTCGTCCAAGTCCACTATCTCGTCGCTCGTCCTTATGGCCTCGGCCTCGTCGGGGAGGGGCTTATCTCCCTCAACGTGTCTCTCAATAATGAGGCGCAGCATGGTCTCCAGCTTCTCAAGTCCCTTCTTAATCTCCGTCTCTGCCCGGGTCTCGGAGCTAGACAAGAAAGCAGTCACCCTTCCCTCTGGGTCCTCCGGTCTCATCTATATTATCTCAATATTCCCTAAAGAGAACCAAGTGCTCCCCAGTCTCTTTGTAGTGGTGGTGTAAGCGTACTAGGCCTTGTATGTGCCGGATAGGCCAGAGCTTAGGGAATGAACGCGATTTTGTCTCTATTCGTGCTTGCTAGCGCTATCATTAATTTGGTTATTATCGGATAAGGGAGGGATACGGAGGGCTATTCTTCCTCTCTGCTTTGGTTATTTCCTCCTCCGGTCTCCTCTCTCATCTCACGTATAACATGCCTAGGGCCTTTGAGATAACTAGTTGAATGCCTAGGCCCCTGGGATTAGGGTAGCTGGTGTTGCCTGGCTTTCTTCCTTATCCAGTCTGTTAGCTCCAGTACCCTCTCTTTTGCTCCCTCCTCGGTCAAGGGGACAGTGTCGGGGCCGTGGTAGAACCATAGGTGGAGCAGTATTGCCTCGGCCAGTCCCTGGTAAATCTCCTTATCGTTTACTGCCTCCGCGGCGAGGCGCGCTACCTCCTCTAGCTTTTGCCTAGCCGAGGGCACTAGGAAGCCTGTCTGGATCCACCACTCTAGCTCCTTTTCCGCCTTCTCCGGGCCCCTCTGCTCCCATGTCCTCCTTATCCTCTCCTCTATGAGCTGGATCCCGCGGGTAGCCAGTATTAGGCCCAGTAGGGCCCTGTAGGCAGCCCAAGCCTTCTCAGCAGCATCCCGTACATCTCCTCTCGAGACTAGGCGGAGCGCCTCCTCGGTGAAGAGTTCGAGATTATCCTTACTCACCTTCTCAGCTAGCCTAGCAGCCGTCCTAAGCCTAGCAAGTAGATCCCTCAGAGAAACAGACATGGTAGCCAACAAGCACTCCCCAGGGATCCTCTAGGGCACCAAGACTATTAAGAAATTCGATAGGAATAAGACAACCATGTAAAGAAGAGCACCCTACCATCCTCAATCACCTGGAGAAATGCATACCACAACCGGGAAGACAGTAACAATAGCAACACGTCTTTAACACTATTCTCTCCGATTATATAATGAGCCCGAATACCTTGACCTTTAAACTCCTCTTTCGGTTCCCTTGGGAACACATCGTGGGTGGAGTTGCAAGGCTCCTTGGGAACATTGTTTCGAATCCATGCGAATCCATAGGAACACCTTCAGGGTCTCGGAGGGCTTGATGCATGGGAATTAGACTCGTTCCGATAAGCATAAATAATTGCCTCAAACCAGTTACTATTCGGATCCAAAAGGAAACCATACCAGCTTAACTCAAAAGAGAATTGTAAGCGTATGAGAACCTAGACCACGTCCCGGAACTACTAGAGGCACAGCTTAACTCAAAAGAGAATTGTAAGTGACAGTATAGCAGCCTTGAAGTGACTCTTTGAAAATCCTAGCCTAGCTTAACTCAAAAGAGAATTGTAAGTACAAGTGTGGGCGGTCGGGGAGAGTGCTGGTGACTACATCTCGCTTAACTCAAAAGAGAATTGTAAGGTTATCCATTTATCCACGTCTTCCCCGAAGCTAGTGTTTGGTAGTATCTGCAAATACTCAAAAGAGAATTGTAAGCGAGCTCTGGCTCGTATACCGGCGTCTCGAGGAAGACGTGTAGGACATACTCAAAAAAGAATTGTAAGCCGGGTACACCAACTTATCCTTGCAGATGATGCTGCCATCGACGAGTGACATACTCAAAAGAGAATTGTAAGCTTGCACAATGCTCGCATGCTCAGTTGATTCCGCTATCTTGTTCCCGTGCTTGGCTTAACTCAAAAGAGAATTAAAAGAGAATTATAGGTAATTAATTATATCTAGTTGCTTGGTTACTATATTGTTCTATGAGAATAAGTTTGGTGAAGAATTGTTAAGTGATGGATTGCCGTTCTCCCGGGGGGTTTTTGTCCCTCTTGGATCCTGGGCTAGTGATACTTATTGTATTTGTGGCTCCCGAGGGGTGGTTTGTGGATGAGGGTTTGTAGGCTTGTTGTTGGGCTTAATGCTGCCGTGACGTTGTTTATTGGGCTAGGGTTGCTCGGGTACTATGGCCTGGTTGGTGCTCTTAGGGTTCTCTTTGTCTCTTTGTTCCCTGTCTCGCTTGTTTTTGGCTCTTTTACGCTCCTCGGGCTGGTCTGTGTCCCGGTTCTCTCTGCTACATGTCTTCTCTCTGAGCGCTGGTGTAGGGGGCTGCGCCTAGTGCTCCTACTGTATATTATTGGTCTCCTTGGGTGGCTCCCCGGCGCCTTCTCCAGCGATGTACTGGGTGCCGTGGTGCTGGGGCTCCTTGTCACGGGCTTGGCTGCTGCGAGTGCTTGGTGCCTACGCGAGGTAAGGAGAAGATAGCATCGCTGGGGGCTTTCTCCCTTGGCTATAGTTCTAGCGGGTTTAGTGACGTTATGATTATGCATGCCTTCTTCGGTTTGTCGTGCACTGCTCCGCCTTGGCTAGTAGTTCCTCGGGTAGCTCCGGTACAGTTGCCTCGGCCGTGGTTGGTGCTCGTGGACTGCTGTAGCGTATCTCGCGCCGTGTCCCGGGCCGGAGGTGTACTGTGTGGGGTCTTAGCACTAGCTTCCTCTTGGCTGAGTAGCGCTTCCGCGCCGAGGACCTCTAGTAGTGTTCCAAGCACCTCTAGGCCTACCCTGCTCGACTCGCCTTTCTCGAGCAATATGTCGTAGGCGGTGGGGCTTGCTAGCCATCGCTGGGCTAGGAGGAGCCTCTGCCTCTCATCCGGCTCGCCTTTGAGTGCCTTCCTTAGCGCGCTCAGGGGTATTGGGAATAGGAAGGGCGTGGCTCTCCTACCTCCCCTCGGCTACTCCTACTCGGGTTGCGCGATGCACGGCCCCTTCTCGGACAGGTACACTACTACTCCGTCAACGTTGATCATGCCGGGGTGCTCCAGGTACTCGTCGAATACCCGGAGCCCCTCCTCAGGCCCATACGCCTCCACTAGCAGGTCTAGTACCTCGCTTATACCCTCCCCGGGGTCTAGGCATCGCTCCTCTCCACGTGTCTTCTCCTCGAGGCTTTTGCCGCTGAGTAGTAGCGAGGCAGCGTCGAGGCCAGCTATTATGGCTTCCCTTATCCTGCTTGCCGCCTGGGTTACACCTACCTGGTCACGGAGGAGGCCAGGCTCTACACAGGTCTCTACAAGTACCCTGGCCTCCTCTCCGCTGCTCACCATCTCCCCGGTTACCCTAGCCCCGGGCCTCTCGGCGCGGATGAGCAGCGCAACAGCCTCGGCGCCGCCTATGACTGCCTTGATCTCTGCGCAGGCGAGGGGCCCCTGTGTCTTAGTGCTTCTGAGGACTAGTTTCTTGAGCACTAGTGGCCGTGGGAGTCTCTTCTCCCTAGCCATCGAGGCTATTGCGAGCAGGGCTGCCTCCAAGAGCTCTCCGCTACGGGTCTTCTCCAAGACTGGCACCGCCTCCACGGTTACTAACCAATAGGGAAATATATAAGATTTATTGAAACCATATATCGAGCTAGACTAGGCGAGCCGAGCCAGGCAGCCCAGCCAAAACAAGAAACAAGGAAACAAAACACAAACAACACGATAAATAAGAAAACCCAGCCAGAGCATAGGAAGCAGATGAAACAAGGAAGGCATAAAACACAGCATAAGCCAAGAAACACTCCACTCAGCAAAACTGATCCCTAAGACATCCCAAGCAACCCCCAGGCTCAGAGAATTAGGAACTCCATTGCCGCCTCCTTGCACGAACTAGCAGCTACGCCTAAGAAGATACCTGGCTCGGCGACATATTGGCTACCTAGCACCCATTCATGTAGTGCCTAACACGGGCTGGGCGAATAACAAAACGGCTCTCCAAGGTACGAGCTTCTTGCACCAAGTTCTCGTGTACTTGTTCTAGGGCTTCACGGGTACACCTAGCTGTTTGGCCTTACGCCTTAGTCTCTGATCGAAGGTTGCGAGTACAGCGTTGTACTGAATAGCTACCACGAGTATGATGGCGTCGTTGAGTTCTCTGGGCTGCATGTACCCCTTCTCCAATAGGCCTAGCGCCTTATTAATGACACCTAGTGGCTCCGCGACGTATCTTGTACGTGGATTCTCTAGGTACTCATTTATCTTGGCTGCAACGAAGCCAGCCGGGACTCCTAGCTTGCGTATCATTACCCACATGTACTCGTGTAGCACTATTGGTACGACTAGTATCTCCCCAGCAGAGTCTATGAGCTCAGCGGCTTCTATGTGATGAGAGCTATCCTCAACAGTCTCGTAGACGAGTACATTGGTGTCAGGGAGCAGTGGCTTCCTCGAGGAACTCCTCAACGGCACTCTCTATCTCCTCAACCGATATACTCCTGCCAAGTCTTATGGTTAGCCTTCTGCGACGCCTAGGAATAATCTTGATAACGCCCTCTTCCTCGTCATATAGTACCTCGACTATGTCTCCCTCTCTCAGTCCGGCTTCATCTCTTACCGGAGCAGGTATTGTTACCTGATAGTTACGGGTCACCTTCACTAAGACTCCTCTAGCCAATAGAAGGCCCCCCCACAACCAATAATAGTAAAATTTCCGTACTACTAGTATATAAATTTTCCTAGTAGGAATCATGGAACAAGCTGCCCAGATACTAAAATCCTAGCGTTGATAATCACTGTAAGGGTCTTCACCAGTGCACTTGGAGGATGACGGACTGTGCCTAGTCATGGCTCCGCATTCGTTAGCGGTAGTCTTGACTCAGTGGTGCTTGTTTTGGCTGGCGTAGCGCTAGTGTTTGCCGGGGTTGACGCTGCCAGGATTGTTGCGGGCTTTGTGCTCGGGGTAGTGCTGGCGATTATGTTCTACGTGGCTGGGTTAGGCTTTGGCGTTGCTGCGGCCCTGTTGCTGGGGCTACTGGGCTTCATTATCGGCTTTGCTATGGGGTTTGTGGTGCTCCGGGTAGCGGTATCCCTCGTGGGTGGGTTCCTCCTAGCAGATATCCTTGTAGGACTGCTCCCTGCTAGGCATCTCAGCGGCCTAGCAATCCTCGTCCTAGGCATTGTTCTCGCAGCTGTGCTATACGTTGTAGCCGAGTACGTGATAGCAGCCGCCGTCGTGGCCACCGGCTCGATAATAACCTACGCTGGGCTCACGTACTGGTTCCCTACAAGCATTGCCGCTCTAGCAGCCCTAGCTCTCTTCGTCGCCGGATTGGCTCATAACTGGTCGAGAATCAGGGCTAGAAAGGACTAGGGAGCAATAAGGGATCACTTGTTTCGAGAACTAGGCGTATTCGCGGAAACTGCTATGCTGTATTTGAGGCCAAGGTACTAATCGTAGTTATCGCTATTGCCTAGCGTGGGCTTATTGCTTATCACTCTTATGCCCATCCTCGCTACTAGATCCTTCTCGTCTATTACGTCTTTATCGAATGTAGCGAAGTACCTTGCTCCTAATAGCTTGCTTGCCGCTATGTGTAGTAGGTCTAGTGTTCGGAGCCTTAGCTCGGCTTAGAGCCGGAAAGCCAGTGACAACGCGTCGTTGAAGTCCACCTCAGCTAGATGCACCCCTGTTTCCTCGATAAGTAAAGCGCGAGGGCCAGGGGATCCTCTAGCCCGCTCTAGAGTACACCGATGCTAGCTCAAGTAGCGCTAGTCTTGATGTTACTAGTTTTTCTCCCCAGAGGCTTTGGATTAGCCTAACCGCTCTACTATGGTTAGCGTCGGCCTCGTCCATGTAGGATACTATGATGCCCGTGTCTATGTAGATCAACGTGACCGCTCCTCCTCAAGGAGCTTGGTGAGGCCACCGTGCCTTATCCGGTACCCCTTCTTCTTGTACTCCTCTGTTTTCCGGTACACCTCTTCCCAGAACATTACCTCTCTACGCACACTCTCTAGCCCCTTCTCGATCATTATGTTGAATGCATGCGACCTACTCCTAGCTATACCGTACCTAACCATCTTGTCCGCTAGCTCCACTAGCTCTCTCCTAACCTTGATAGACACAGTAACCGACAAGCCCAGATACCCTAGTAGACTAGGTATACCTAGGTATACTATATGGTTTCTCTAAACGAAGGCCTTGTGCCTCGGGGCTCACAGGAGTAAATGGGTGAGCAGAAGCAGTGCCTTAGAGGCTCCTCGCGAAGTGTATACGGTAAGTTCTTGTTATGCTATATTGTTTCTAGGCCGAAGTCTCTTAGCACCTTGCTTAGTCTCCTAAGCTCTCTTAGCAGTACTTGCCCCTTCTCTGTCAGCTTGTAGCCCCTCTGCTCATCGCCTACCAGTTCTATTATTCCTCTTTGCTCTAGCTTGGCTAGTATCGGTGCTAGGCGGTTATAGGCCATGTTGGTGTAGAGTGCTATGCGTGTGGGTGGCTGGCCCGGGTGCCTATTTATCGCCTCTAGCACGTCTATGAGTATCTCTATCCTTGTTCTCCGGGGCAACTCGGGGCTATCCTCGCCTAGTTGTCGCGGCGTAGCTGGCTGCGAGGAGCGAGGCCGTGGTTGCACGTAGTAGCTCCGCTACGAGTAGGAGCGTTGCACCCATGGGCTGGGTTGTTGCGAGGACCCCTACTGCTCTCAAGGCGAAGGCCGCGCCTATGACGCCTACGAGCCACTTAGCGGGTCCCTGGAACTCCTTGGAGGCATAGATAGCTGCAGCAGCCGCTGCAGCGTCGAATCCAGCTGGTATGGCCACCAGGGTTACCATGTAGAGCCCGTGTCTCTTGCCTGGGAGGGCGAGTAGCAGGAAGCCTGCTGCCGCGAAGCTAGCTGTTGCCGTGTAGGCTGTGTAGGCTAGTCTTGGGCCGCTGAGCAGCATTAGTGGCGTCCAGGCATGGCTCATGGCTAGTAATAGGAACCCGGCCACGTACTCCGGCCTAGTCGCGCCCAGCCTCGCTAGCCTCGCGAGCAACGCAGCTATATAGGCGAAGGCTGCCAAGCCCACGACGCCCGTGGCTAGTAGTACTGCCTGGTAGGCTAGTGCCAGCTCCCCGGCCAAGACCTCTCTATCCCCTTGCTCAGCGATGACGGGTCTCTGGGCGAGCAATGGGGACGTGATGGAAACAAGGCCTAATCGCTACGAGCCTTCCATCTACCCGGATAGCGCGGGGCTTAACAACCAGGCCGTGCGGCGTCTCGTAGACGTGGCCGATGACCACGACGTGTTTCCCGAGCAGCTTCTCCGCGACAAACCCTAGGGGGAGAGGCTTATCGCCTACAAGCACGCAGTGGGGGAGGACAACGATTACCCTCTCCCCGTGAGCCCCCTTCATTATTACGCCGTGGGGGGAGGCGACAACAACTACTCCGCTGACGCCGCGGAAGCCCCGGTAATAATGGCTGTGGCGAAGCACCTCGACAAAGAGTAGTGCATTCTGGGGCTTCTCCTCAGCAACCATGTTACCTACTGGCGCCTCCCCAGGGTACATCGAGTAGGCTAGCAACGGCCCAGCAGCAGCGACTAGTAGCATAGCGACTAGTAGCGCTAGCCTAGTAGGGCTCATAGCCTAGACCCCATCCACGGGGCAGGGTAAGTGCGTAGCTTTTGGGTAAAAACATGGTCGGGCAGAGTACCTGGTCATTGATGCCTCGGGCTTAGCCTTGGCTCCAGACCCTTGTCTCGTGCTCAACTATCTTTACTACCTTGTTATTGACCAGGTCTACCACTACTAGTGCTGCTCCATGTGTGTTCCCGTTCTTCTCCCTTAGTACTACTATTGCCTTAACGGCGTGCAGCGTCACTGTGCCGTCGCCCTCGACAACTCCCTGTATCACCGGCTTTATCGCGGTGATGTTGTAGCCCTCGTTGAGCAGCGCGGCGGTGCGGTTGTCGCTCATGAGTATCTCTAGCACGTGTTGCTTGAACTCATCGCTTAGCACTAGGCGTGGCCCATGATGCTTTGCCCAGGGCTCGTGCCTCGGCGGATGGGCTGCTTGGCCGTGGTGCCAAGGCCCTGGTCGGTGATGCGTTGGGATCATTGGTGACCAGGTGTTTGCTGCTTTTCCTGGCTTTGTTGCTGCTGTGTACGCGTACGCTGCTACCCCGAAGGCAACTAGTGCAGCCACAGCTATTGCTGCGAGGAGTACGTGTCTCTCCATACCCGGGCTCACCTTTCTGCCTCTGCTCGTGTATACTCTGATCGGCGCGGCTATAAGCTGGGGACTCACTAGTGGTGCGCAAAGAATAAAAGGAGAAGGTGTGGAGCGATGCGTTCGAGATAATTATGGCTCTTTTGGCCCCGGTTATCCTGGAGCGTGGCTCTCCTTGGGTAACGGGTTGTGGGAGAGACTGGTCTACGCTGCTAAAAGGCTTATTGGCCTGCGTAAACCCGTTACGAGGGATATGTTTGAGCGCCGCCTCTATCTCTGGCCACAGGATTTCCGCGTAACGGAGCTAGGAGGCCGCGAGCCATATGCTGCTTTCAACCCTGGCGCTATCCTTGAGCGCGACGAGCTGCTAGTCTTCCCCCGGCTCGTGACTGGCTACTTCTGGTACACCTCTGTGATAGGGTTCGTGCGCCTCGGGCTCAGCGAGGTCCTCGAGGCCCGTGTCGAGAAGCCGTTGTGGACGAGGATAGTTGTGCACCCCTCTACGAGACGCGACCTAGCTGGGTGCGAGGACCCAAGGGTTAGTAGAATCAGGGACAAGTACTATGTCCTATACACAGCGCTGGAGCCTTATCGTGACCGGCTACACGCGATCAACGCTTACTCTGCTCAGGGAGTAGCAGTGCTCAGCGAGAACCTAGCCCTGGAGGAGAAGCACGTCATAGACATAGTTGATGAGAAGGGTAACCGCCACCCCGTCGACGAGGTCAAGGACTCGGCCCTACTAGGCGAGGAGAGAAATGGTTTCTGGATGCTAACGAGGCCAGTAATAGGGGGCGTGGCTGCCTCGTGGCGCGGCTTCCTGGACACGGAGCAGTGGATTATCCGGGCCGAGACGTTGGAGCCCGTGCTGCTCCCCGAGCCCTGGGAGTACAAGACCGGGTGGTCGACGAACGCGGTCAGGATAGGGAGTGATGAGTACCTGGTGGCGTGGCATGGTGTTGGCAGGGACCTAGTATACCGGACCGGGTTCGCCGTCGTGGATAAGGAGGGCTCGCTGAGAGCGATAACCGATTACCTATTAGAGCCTAGGACTGTGCAGGAGTTCTCCGGCGAGAGACCCGGGGTAATCTTTGGCTGTGGCCTAGTAAGGCACAGCGAACTACTATTATTCATTGGTGGTGTCGCTGATACCGGGATAGGGGTCTACGTAGCCGAGATAGACAAGGTAATGGAGAACATGAAGTGGCTACAGAGAAGCTAGCAAGGAGTTAACAAAATCGTCTTGAGCTCCAGGGGCCTAAACCGCAGAAGCATTTCTCCCCTTCTCGTCTCCAGGGGTTCTTGCTCCTCCTCCAAGAGGTTCGATACACTAGCCCCGCATAGCTGCGCGGCGCGGAGCCCTACCCTGATGGTCTTTGTCACCGGGTAGGGGTTGAAGAGGCGGAGGACGACATGGTTACCCCTCTCTGCTTTCTTGAACCCACCAAGTACTAGGGGCTCGCTGAGCCATAGGAACTGCTCTTCTCGGCCAGGTATACCCCCTCTCAGCACTATGGGGGCATGGATCTGCTCCTCGGCAACCAGGGGCACTTGTGCCTCCTCGTAGCCCCCTCTATGAGGGTAGAGATAGTACGTTGTCGCGAGGTCTCCGAGATCGCTCCAAGGATTAGGGAAGACGGGTGACTTGACTATGCTTAGTCCTACCCGGTCAGAGAGGACGCTGTAGCCGTGCCTACTACGCGACACTAGGGCCAGCCCAGCACGGCCATTGCTGGTATCCATCCAGTGCAGGGCAGGCGCCTCATACATGGCTTCACGGGGCTCACGGATAGCTAACCCATAGGGGGCCTCGGCTACGTAGCGCTCGATCCTCCAGGCGGGGTAGAACCAGGCCTTGGCTATGACTCCCTTGTCTCTCCACCCCAGCTTGGTCTCGAAGCTCAGCAGCCTAGACCCCTTTGCCAGGCAGACTCGTTGCGCGATACGGGAGCCCGAGTACTGGTAGGAGTACTCGATGCAGCTGAGCACCGCCCCGCTTAGCGTGATCCTCGGCTCCTCCTCGAGCCAGGGCTCCCAGTTCTTGGAGAGGAACCGCTTGTCAAGATCCCAGGCATCCCAGAGCCCTGGTTTATCAGGGTGAACCAGCACCCTGTTAGAGGGTGCTGCGAGTACCTCTCCGAGGCCCTTGACCTGGAGAGAGTGTAGGAGGGCGTCTCGTCGCCCTATCTTGGCTCGGAGGTACTCGTTCTCGAGTACAATGTGGTCACTTGCCTCGTAGACGCGTACCCCGTTGCGGGGCTCAGCGCAGCCCCTTGTCACGCGGTAGGAGCGATACCCTAGCCCAGGGGCCTCTACGAGGAAGAGCTTCTCCTCGCCAGCCTCCTGGCACTCAGCTAGCTCAGCGCCATAGGCTAGCCCCTCTACGCCGCGGAGAGCTATTACTGCTCTCCTCCTCCACGGCAATGTGTTAAACACTGTTAGTGCGTCGCCCTCGCCTACTAGCTTGCTGAGGGCCTCCAGAAGGACACTTGACGCGTGCCTAGTAGCGCTGAGTAGCTCCTCCCTGGCCTCCTCGTATACTTCGCGGATAGAGGAGCCAGGCAATATATCGTGGAAAGCGTTCAGTAATACCCTTTCCCATTCCATCCCTAGCCCAGAGTACTGCTTAGCCCCTCTGAGCCATGCGAGCGTAGCCACTATCTCTGTCTCGACTAGCCTCGTCTCGGCCTCCGCGAACAACTCCTTTATCTCGAGGTTAGTGGTGTAGGTGCCCCGGTGCTTCTCTAGGTAGAGCTCACCCCTCCATACTGGTAGCTTGTCCATAATCGCTACGAGCTGGCCAAGGTACCTCTGCTCCTCGAAGCTCTCTATACGGGGCATTGTTGGCAGCTCCTTGGCTAGGCTTAGCTGCTCCAGCATCTCTGGGGTAGGGCCTCCGCCGCCATCGCCGTAGCCGTAGAGGTAGAGACGGGGCGCTTTGTCGCCGCCAGAGTACCTTGCTAGGGACATCGGGGTGCCGGGCTCGTGATAGCTAGGTACCAGTTCAACGGCTATCCTGCTTCCATCGCTTCCTTCCCAGACGAAGACGCGGTAAGGGAACCTATTGGTATCGTTCCATTCGAGCTTGTGTATAACCAGGGCCCTTATCCCGGCCTGGCTCAGCAACTGTGGGAGCCCAGCACTATAGCCGAAAGAGTCCGGTAACCAGCCTATGTGCGCATATCTCCCAAAGCGCTCGCGTAGATAAAGCTGGCCATAGAGAAGCTGCCTAGCCAGCGTCTCTCCCGAGACAAGGTTAGTATCGGTCTCGACAAGCATGCCGCCAACGGGTACCCAGCGCCCAGCACCCACGAGCCTCCTTATCTTTTCGAAGAGACTAGGAGAGGCCTCCTCAACCCACTTGTAGTAGAGTGTGCTGCTCTGCACGAAGACGGCCCAGTCATACTCCTCGAGAAGATTGGTCATTGTTGAGAAGACGCGTAGAACCTTCTCCTTGGTCTCGGTGAGGGGCCATAGCCAGGCAGCGTCTATGTGGCTATGCCCAGTGATAAACACTAGGGCCTCTCTATTACTGCTAGGTAGCTTCCCGGCTACTAGGCGAATTAATTGCTCCAGCTCCTCGGCGAGCTTGTCAGGGTTAACTAGGTGCTTATACCTAGCGCGGAGGCCCTTGTTGAGGGCTTGCCAGCCGTAGCGATTAGCAAGGAACCCGTACATAGCGGGAATACGGGGCACATCTACGCGGCCTAGGCAGAACCCGCCTAGGCACAGTCTCTGCCCAAGAAGCCTAGCAGCCATGGCTACTTGTTGCAGAGAGGGGACACCCCTAACTATCTCGAGGAGGTGCTCCTCTAGCTCCCGTAGCGCCTCCCGGGCCCATGGCTCCTTCAAGCCAGCTAGGTACTCTATGAATCCGAGAAGCCTCGTAGCAGCGGAGTAGAGGCGCCAGTTAAGCCTAGCGAGATAGGCCTCACCTATGACTATAAGGGGCTCGTATAGGCCGAAGAACGTTAGCGGCGAGACGCGTAGAGAGACGAGGTGCCTGCCTGGCGGGATAAATGCGTAGGGATGTGTCTCGTCCAGGCCCCACCAGGGCTCATTATCTAGTAGGAGGAGGGCGCTCCCGTTAAGCCCTACGTAGAGTAGCCAGCGATAGCCCTGGGGCAGCTCCTCTACATCAATAACCGTACTGGCCTCAAGTAGCTCGCCGGGGTCAAGCCTCGCAGTATAGGGGAGCCTAGTCCTCGCTCCGTTTACTCTCCAGGTGTCCACGGGTCTTGTCTCGGTTATGGAGTAAGCTAGTGCCTCGAAGCCTAGCCGGGCTAGCTCCTCGAGACCCAAGCCTGCTGCTCCCCTATGCCGTGGAGGCTAGGATATCTCTGTCCTTATTCTCGGGTTGAATAGCTCGTCGACAGCGTAGGAGAATAGTAGGAGGCCTAGCTGGAGCCCGACTATCGCGCCTATAGGTGCTAGTATGTAGTGAATTGTCTCTAGGCTCTGGTGAGCCCCCGCCTGGGCGTAGGCCATGTTGAGCATTATTCCCCAGTTAAACGCCGTGAACGGGAGTATCCCGAGGAAGTATAGGCCCACGGAGCCATATATCGCGCCTATCGTTGCGAATATGAAGTTCACCGCTATGAAGCTCATAAGGTTCGGCATTATCTCGCGGAACACTATGTGCCACATAGGCAGCCCTAGTGCCTGCGCAGCCTCAACGAACTCCGTGTGCTTGAGTGCCAGCACAGCTGACCTTATGCTACGCGCCAGCCCTGTCCACGCATTTATGCTGAGCATGAGGCCTATCACGAAGGGGCTCGATGTACGAATAATCGTTGCCAAGACTATTAGCAAGGGGAGACCAGGTATAGTCATGAGTATATCTGTTATCCCCATG
>JALVYZ010000238.1 GCA_027037705.1 bacterium
ATATTATAGACATGACAGGGCAATATTTGCCAAAAGATTATTTACTCCCCGCCATGTCTTTATTTAAACATGATAGCCTCTAAAAAAATTTAAAGGTCATAACCTCTTCTTTTAAATGCAAAAATTGCAACAATTCCCATAAGGAATGTAAGTATTATTGCTCCCCATTCACTTATAGTTGGCACAGGTTGAGCTGGCATTGGGCCTATTGCTACAGCACCTCCTCCCACTCCTGGGCCTCCCTGGTCACTAATAGCACCATTCTCACTTCCATCTTCGTCATATGGCCCTCCATCTGTTAAATCAAAGGTAATTACTGTCTTGTTACCTTCAGTTGTTATTGAGGTAGCTATATTTTCCCATTCGCCTGTATTTATGTTTTTCTTCCAGTAACCATTAATAGCATCGTTTTGAGGGACATATATCTTCATATGGGCAGTGCCTCCATTTTGAAGACCACTTATATCAAACTTGAACATTCCATAAGGAAATGTTACATTTGAAGGTGCATCTGAAGGAGGGTCTGTTGCCTGAACATTGGTTTGTGTTAGATTATCAGTATTAGAAATTGTAACATAAGCACTTCCAGCTCCCTGAAGAGATGTTACATTGCTTTGTTCCCTATCAGGTGTGCCATCACCATTTCCATCTCCTGCGCCTGAACCTGTCAGATTGGGAACATTATCTTCTGTTTCAGGAGATACTCCATCTCCATCATCTACCCAAACAAGACCAAAAAGATAAGTTGTAATCCCAGTGTCTGGATCCTGATTGAGGATATAAGAATTTCCCGGATTATTAAAAAAACCAGACATCCCATTACCAATAGTTGTAGGACTAATATTATCAAAACCATATGTATTTGTACTATCATTAAGGTCATTAATGATAGAAGGTCCTTTATTTATAAGAGAGAGATTGTCTACTGAAATACCAAATACCAGGGCTTCAAGATATAAAGTATTTACAAGCATTTCCACTTCAGCTGAGTTATTATCAATTCCATAATACCAGATTTGAAAATAGTTTTGTCCCCCTACACCCTGAACAGCATAGCATCTATCTTTCATTCCTCCAGATAAAATGACTATAAAAAATACTACGATTCCCAGAAGAAAAGATAATAGAGAATGGTTTCTTTTCATGATCCCCTCCCATGAAATAATGAATAATTCACATCTTATACACTATATTTAAGAGCTTTTAAAATAAAATAATTTTTTTTAACAAAAGAAAATACTTATGTCAAGGAGACTTATTAAAGATATGTAGCTTTATGTGTACTTAATATCAAAGAGTTAGAGGGATTATTAAGATTGGGGATGAAATTTAATTTCAGCATCTGATGGTTTTAAATAGAGAGGATTTATATCTGCAGTAATCTTATTGTTAGTCAAAAACTTTTTGTATCCTAAGATTCCATAATTATGAGCAAATAAATTTCCATTGAATACTTTATCAATTTTAAATTCTGAATGTTCATTTTTTGATATAAATAAAGAATCTTCTAAAATTACAGCAATTTTTTTCATTGGTAGATTTTCAAATTTACAAACATTATATTCTGAAATTCTTTTAAAATTTAAATTTTCCCATTTGTAAATAGCATAAAAATATTCCTTATTTCTGCCCTCAATAATTGAAAGATATTCATCTTCAAAGTAATAGTTAAATGCAAGTGCATCAAGAGAACTTATACCTATTAAAGGTTTTTTCAATGCAAAAGAAAATCCTTTTGCAATTGATAAACCAATTCTAATTCCAGTAAAAGATCCTGGACCAATACCTGAGACAAACAAATCAATTTCTTTTATATCTATATTTGCAAAATTTAAAAGATAATCAATAATTGGTAGAATTCTTTCTGAATGTGTTTTGTCAAGATTAAAATATAACTCTCCAATTATTGTCTCATTTTCAAGTAAACAAACACTTCCAGCTTTTGTTGAGGTATCAAATGCAAGTATTTTCATTAGCGATTATGTAAAATTCTCAATATATCATTATAAAACACAAAAACCATTAACATAATTAATATGGAAAATCCTATTTTATGAATTAGCTCTAATTTATTTATATCAAATTCTTTTCCTCTGATTTTTTCAATTAATAATATTACAATTCTTCCTCCATCAAGCACAGGAAAAGGCACAAGGTTTAAAACACCAAGATTCACACTAATTACAGCCAAAAAATATAAAAAATTAAAAACTCCCTGTTTGGCGCTTTCACCTGCAATCTGTCCTATTAAAATTGGCCCTCCAAGTGAACTAAAAGGTACAATTCTCTCAATTAACTTAATTATACTTAAAACTGTTAATTTAGTCCATCTATATGTTTCAGAAAATCCTTTAACTAACGCTTGAAATGGATTCAAATGTACTATTTTTACCTTTGATGTATCTGCAACTATTCCAATAAAATATCTTTTTTTTGTTTCTCCAAAAATATTTTTATACTCTTTAATTATTGGTTTTAATTTAAAAGTTAAAATTTTATTATTCCTTAATACTTGAATCGTTAAAATATCTCCTTGAAAATTTTTTATAACTTTTGGAATATCATCCCAGGTTTTTATGCTTTTATTATTAATAGCTATAATTTTATCACCTTTTTGTAGTCCAGCACTATATGCAGGCATATTTTTCTGTACTTCTCCTATATATGGTTGTAATATTGCAACTCCTTTTAAAAATACAATTGAAAAAAATATTGCTGCAAAAATAAAATTAAATAATGGACCTCCAAGAACAATCATTATCTTTTGAAAAGTTGTTTTTTTAGGAAATGAAAATTCTTCAAGTTCTACTGGAACATCATCATCTTCTTCTCCTAATAATTTTACATAACCGCCAAATGGGATAGCTGAAATTTTATATTCAGTTTCATTTTTTTTAAAAGAAAAAAGTTTTGGACCAAAACCAAGAGAGAATTCAAGCACATAAACTCTAAAAAGTTTTGCCATTGAAAAATGTCCAAATTCATGAACAAATATTAAAACTGCAAGAACAACTATAGTTGATATTATATAAATCATTTTTCTAACCTCTTTTTTATCTCCTCATTTATTATAAACACATCTTCAATTCTGTCAAATTTTTCAGGGAAATTATATTTAAATATTTTCTCAATAATTTTAAAAATATCTAAAAATTTAATCTCATTTTTTAAAAACTTATTTACTGCAATTTCATTTGCCATATTTAAAGCAGCAGGATAACCTTTCCCTAACTTTAAAACATCATAGGCAAATTTTAAAGTTGGAAATTTCTCATAATCAGGTTCAAAAAATTCAAGGCTTTTACCTGCTAAATTTATACTTTCATTTAAAGTACTTCTTTCAGGGTAAAAAAGAGCATAACTAATTGGTATTTCCATAGAGGGTTTACCAAGTTGAGCAATTATACTTCCGTCACTAAAACTTACCATTGAATGAACAATACTTTGAGGATGAATTAATACTTCAATATTTTCAGGTCCAATATTAAAAAGCCATTTAGCTTCAATAATTTCAAGTCCTTTATTCATTAATGTTGCAGAGTCAACTGTAATTTTTTTCCCCATTTTCCATGTTGGATGATTTAACGCATCATTAACTGTAATTTCTGAAAACTTTTCCCTTTTTAACTTAAAAAAAGGTCCACCTGAGGCTGTTAGTATTATTTTATTAACAAACTTTTTATTCTCTCCATTTAAACATTGAAAAATAGCACTATGTTCGCTGTCAACTGGGATTATTTCAACATTTTGTTTTTTTGATTTTTCAATAATAAATTTTCCTGCAGAGACTAATGATTCTTTATTTGCAAGAGCAATTCTTTTCGAATAATCAATTGCAAGAAATGTAGGTAAAATTCCTGCAACTCCAGAAATTCCAATAACACAAATATCAACATTTTTATAAGAACAGAAGTCTTTTATTCCATTTTTTCCACTGAATATTTTACCTTTGAAATTATCTTTTATTTTTTTTAAATTTTTTTCCTCTGAAATATACACAATCTCTGGCGAAAATTCATTAATTTGAGACAGTAATAAATCAATATTTTTCCCAGCAAATAATCCTACTATTTTAAATTTATCTTTATATTTTCTAACAATATTTAATGTTTGAACTCCAATAGAACCTGTTGAACCAAATATATTTAATGTTTTCATTTAGAAACCTAATAAAATATAAAATATTGGAATAGCAAAGAATAAACTATCTATTCTATCTAACATTCCGCCATGCCCTGGAAATATATTTCCTGAATCTTTTTTGTTATTATATCTTTTTAGAGCAGATTCAAACAAATCTCCTAAAATACAGGAAATAGAGAGAATAAAGGATATAAAAATTATTTTAAGAAATGGAAGTTTTAATACAAAAAAATTAAAAATCAAAGATACCAATAAAGAACCTATAATACCTCCAATTGCACCTTCTACTGTTTTATTTGGACTAATTTTAGGACATAACTTATTTTTACCAAATTTTGTGCCTGCAAAATAAGCAAAAGAATCTGTACTCCATGCTATCAGAAGTATAAACATTATTAAATTTTTTCCTTCTCCATTAGCAATAATTGGTATTGAAAAACATAAAAAGAAAGAAATATACACATTTGAGATAATAAAGATTAAAATTTCATTAATATTTGAAAAAGACTTTTTAACAGAAAGAATAAATAAACAAAATGAAAAAATAAATAGTATTATAAGGCAATAAATAACTAAATTAATTGACAAAGCAAAACTTATTACAAAGAAAATTGAAAAAAAAGAAGAATATAAAAAATATTTTAAATTGAAATTTTCAAATAAATTGAAAAATTCATAATGAGACATCAAAAGAACAGCAAAAAGCAATAAGTAGAAAAAATAGATAGGTAAAAAATAGATAATTAATATTAATAAAATAATTCCTATTATTCCAGTTATTATCCTTTTTTGCATTAATTATTAATCTGTTCTGAAATTTTACCAAATCTTCGTTCTCTTTTAGAAAAATCTTCCAAAGCTTTCTTAAATTCATTTTTATCAAAATCTGGCCAAAGAGTATCAGTAATATATAACTCTGTATATGCTATTTGCCACAAAAGAAAATTACTAATTCTATATTCTCCACTTGTTCTTATTAATAAATCAGGATCTTTAATTCCTTTTGTATAAAGAAAGTTTGAAAAAAGCTGCTCATTTATTTTTTCTTCATCAATTTTTTCAGCAACAATACGTTTAACAGCTTGAAGAATATCAGCTCTTCCACCATAATTCAAAGCAATATTAAGCATTAAATCACTACAATTTGAGGTTATTTCCATTGAATTATTAAGTAAATTTTTAATGTCATCAGGAAATTTTGATAAATCTCCAATAAAATTTAACTTTATGTTATTTTTTTTTAATTCTTTAACTTCTTTTTTAATGTATTCTTTTAAAAGTGACATTAAAAATGATATTTCTTCTTTTGGCCTTTCCCAATTTTCTGTTGAAAATGCAAAAAGAGTTAATACTTTAATCCCAAATTCTTTTGAAGCTTCAACTATTTCTTTAACTCTTTTCATTCCTTCTTTATGACCATAAAATCTGGGCTTATTCCTATTTTTAGCCCATCTTCCATTGCCATCCATTATTATTGCTACATGTTCTGGTATATTTTTCATTGTCATGTGAATAAAAAAAAGGTGCTTCCAAAAGGAAGCACCTTTCTAAATTTTTTAATTATTTTTCAATTATAGCACCAGTTGGGCATACTTCTACACAAGTTCCACATTCTGTGCATTTGTCTTGATCAATAACATATTTGTCTTCACCTTCTGAAATTGCTTCACTTGGGCATTCTTCTGCACATGTTCCACATGCTACACATTCATCTGTAATTTCATAAGCCATTTTTTTACCTCCTTAAATTAATTTGTTATTCTGGGTTTTTATCCAGAATGTTAAATTTCCCTGATTTCTCTTTCTTTCTCTTCAAAAATCTTATCTATCTTCTCAATATATTCATCAGTTATTTCCTGAACTTTTTCTTGAGCCTTCTTTAACTCATCTTCTGTGATAACCTTATCTTTCTGCATAGATTTTAATTTATCATTCATATCTCTTCTAATATTTCTAATTGCAATCTTTGCCTGTTCTATAATTTTTTTTGTCTGTTTTACAAGTTCATTTCTCCTCTCTTCTGTAAGAGGAGGGATATTCAATCTAATAACTTTTCCATCATTAACAGGAGCTAATCCAATATCTGAATTAGCAATTGCTTTTTCGATTTCTTGAATAAATTTTGGTTCCCATGGTTGAATCATTATTGTTTTACTATCAGGAATGGATAAAGAAGCAACCTGATTAATTGGAGTTAAAGTACCATAATAATTGATTTTTATCCCATCTAAGATAGCAAGAGAAGCTCTTCCTGTTCTAATCTTTCCAAGGTCTTTTTTCAAGGTTTCAATTGTCTTATCCATTCTTTTTTTATCTTCTTTTAAAACTTTATCTATTTCGGGATTCATTTTATCCCTCCTATTTTTTAATGGACAATTGTGCCTATCTGTTTTCCTTCAATAATCTTTTTTAAATTCCCTTTTTCAAAAAGATTGAAAACAATTATTGGCAATTTGTTATCCTTGCATAAACTAAAAGCAGTTAAATCCATAATTTTTAAATTTTTTTCATATGCCATTGAAAAAGTTAATTCAGTAAATTTTTCTGCATCTAAAAATTCATTTGGATCTTTATTATATATTCCATCAACATTTGTTGCTTTTAATAAAATATCTGCTTCAATTTCTATTGCCCTTAAAGCAGCTGCTGTATCTGTGGTGAAAAATGGATTACCTGTGCCACCACCAAAAATTACTATTCTCCCTTTTTCAAGGTGTCTTATTGCTCTTCTTCTAATATATGGTTCTGCAATCTGTCTCATTTCGATAGCTGTCTGAACTCTTGTATCCATTCCTGCTTTTTCAAGAGCATTTTGTAAAGCAAGACTATTTATAATAGTTGCCAGCATCCCCATATAATCGCCTGTAGCTCTATCAACACCAAGAGTAGTGCCTTCTATTCCTCTAAAAATATTTCCACCACCAACTACTATAGCAATCTGAACACCTTTATCATGTATATTTTTAATTTCACTACTTAAATGTGTCAATACTGAATCTTGAATACCATATCCTTGATTTCCTGATAATGCCTCACCACTTATTTTTAGAAGAATTCTTTTATATTTTGTCATTTTATTTTATTTCTTCACCTAAAACAAATCTAACAAATCTTCTAACAACAATATTTTCTCCTAATTTTGCTATTGCTTCATTAATTAGATCTTGCACTGTTTTTTCATCATCTCTTATATATGGTTGTTCTAAAAGACAAACTTCTTTATAATATTTTTGAATTTTACCTTCAACTATTTTATCAACTATTTTTTCAGGTTTTCCACTTTCTAAAGCCTGAGCTTTATAAATTTCTTTCTCTCTTTGAAGAACATCTTCTGGGATATCTTCTCTTTTTACATACAATGGATTTGCTGCAGCTATTTGCATTGCAATTTCATTAACTAAAGTCTTAAAGTCATCTGTTTTTGCAACAAAATCAGTTTCACAATTAACCTCTACTAAAACTCCTATCTTACCACCATGATGAATATATGATGCAATTAATCCATCTGATGCTGTTCTTGAAGCTTTTTTAGCAGCCTTTGCAATTCCTTTCTTTTTCAAAATATCAATTGCTTTTTCAATGTCACCATTTGCTTCTTGCAGTGCTTTTTTACAATCCATAAATCCTGCACCTGTCTTATCTCTTAACTCCTTAACAACTTTTGCTGAAATTTCCATTTATCTTAATCCTCCTTTCATTTTTAGTTTGCAACTTCTGTTTGATCCATTTCAACTGAATCTTTTTGTTCTTCTTGAGTTTCTTCCATAAATTCAACATCAACATCTGCTTCTTTGTCAGAATCTGCTGCAACTGTTTCTTTATACATTTCCATTCCTTCAATACATGCATCAGCTATTTTTGAACAATATAGTTTAATAGCTCTAATAGCATCATCATTTCCTGGAATAGGATAATCAATTTCTTCTGGATTACAATTTGTATCAACAACTGCTACAATAGGGATTTCTAACTTTCTGGCTTCTTGAACTGCAAGATGTTCTCTTTTAGTATCAATTATAAATAATGCTCCAGGTAGATCTTCCATTTCTTTTATTCCACCAATTAATGCTTCTAATTTTTTCATCTTCTTTTCAAGTTTTAATGCTTCTTTTTTTGGTAATAAATCAAAAATACCTTCTTCTTTCATTTGTTCAAACTTTTTCAATTTATCAATTGACTTTTTAATAGTCTGGAAATTTGTTAATGTTCCGCCAAGCCATCTTTTATTAACATAAAACATCCCACATCTTTGAGCTTCTTCTTTCACTGCTTCCTGAGCTTGCTTTTTAGTACCAACAAAAATTATTTTTTTTCCTTTTCCAGCAATTTCATCTCTTACAAAATCACAGGCTTGTTTGAAAAGTTTTACAGTTTGTTGAAGGTCAATGATATAGATTCCATTACGAGCTGTATAAATATACTTCTTCATTCTTGGGTCCCATCTTCTTGTCTGATGACCAAAATGGACCCCTGCTTCTAACAGTTCTTTCATAGTTATAGACATAATTCTCCTCCTCTAAGGTTTTTTCCACCGCTTCAAGCTTTCTTATACCTTAATAATAAGGCACCTTCGAAAGCTATAAAAGAAGCGGCTGAATTTAAAATTTTACCTGCCTTTAGCATAACATTATCTATTTTGCAAGTGTTTTAAAATTTCTGAATGTTTATTAATTTTCGGACAATTATTGAAACTTTTTTTATATCCTATAAATGGTATTTTAGCTTCTTTGCTCGCAATATAATCTATTTCAGCATCACCTACATATAAAGCCTCAAACGGTTTTAAATTATTTCTATTTAATAGATATAAGAGCATATCTGGAGCAGGTTTAGGATTTTTAATTATTGATACAGTTGCATAATCATCAATTACTTTATCTAAATTAAAATATTTAAATAAATGAGGGAAAGTTTTACTTCTATTTGTAGCTATTGCAATTTTAATCCCGTATGATTTTAATAAGTTACAAGTCTCAAAAAATTCAGGTTCCATTGTCATATATTTATAAAATTGTGAATAATCTACACTTTTTGAAAATTCAATAGCTTTTTTTGCAATATCTTTATCTTCAAAAAGGTTTAATATAACATTATCATTTGAATATGTATGTATAATCAAAAGTTTTTCTTTATCATTTTCATTAACTGGTGGATATCCAAAATGTTTTAATATATAATTGTAATATTCAAGATTTGCTTTCTTGGAGTCAAATATAACTCCATCACAATCATATATTACCATTTTTACCATATTTCTTTCCCCACAATGATATAATCAAAACAAGCATGAATTTTTATAGAATTAACTTTAAAGTCTGGAGGAAATGGAGGATAGGGTGCAGCTTCTTTAATTGCCCTAATTGCTTCTTCATCTAAAATTTTTGCTCCAGAAGATTTTAAAAGTTTAATCATTTTAAGATGGCCATTTTTATCAATCTCAAATTTAACAAATAATCTTCCCTGAATTCCCATTTCTCCAGCTAAAGGTGGATACTCCCATACAAGTTCTATTTTTCTTTTAACTTTGTGCAAATACGAAGCATAACGACTTGCTTGAGTAGAAATAGAAATTGAATCACTAATATCAATATCATCTGGATATATATGTGAAGGTTTAAAAAATCCAGGAGCTATAAGTTCTGGATTCGATTTAAAATTTTTAGAGCTCTTTTTTGAATTATTTTTTTGTGGTTTCTTTTGTTTAAAATTACTACTATTTTTTATAAGACCTTTTTTTAACAATTCTTCATAATTTGGGTTAATTTTATTAAGACTAATCAACTCATTTTTCTTTTTTTTAATCTCTTTTATAGGATTCTTTTTTACTATTCTGGCCTGTTTCTGTTTGACTTTATTAACTTTTTTTTCTATTTTTTTAGATTTTTTTGGTTCTATTTTATTTACTTTTTTAGGTTGAGTCTTTTTAGGTTTACTTTTTTTTGAACTTATTTTTGGTTTAGAATTAATATAATTTGGAATAACATCTTTTATAACAACACTTTTATTTTTAATTAAAGGATTTTCTTTTTTAGTGTTTTTCTTTGCTTTAAAAGATTTCTGGGCAATATAAGGAGTTTTTTCTTTATGTTTTATTTCAGGTAATTTATCAGGCAAATCAATAAATTTTACTTTAATTGGAGATTTTTCTTTATTTTTATTTAACTTTTTTGTATTAATATTTAGAGTTAAGAAATTAAAGTAATAGATTAATATTAAATGCAAAATAATTGAAATTATAATAAAAATTTCAATTTTATTTTTTGTCATGGAAAAATTTTTGCATAAAAAAGATTTTTTAGCAACAGAAAAGTTATTAAATTCTTTTAAAGTCTACCTAAGTTTTGTTAAAAATTATTCAAAAAATACAATTGAATCTTATATTAGAGATATTACACAATTTTATGATTTTGTAAAAGGATTAAATAACTTAGAAATGATAGATACAGATACTTTTTATGAGTTTGTAAAATATCTTGAAACTAAAAATAGATTAAATAAAAGATCAATAAACAGGAAAATTTCAGCTTTAAAATTATATTTCAAATATTTAGTTTCACATAATTACATTAACATAAATCCAATTTCAGATATACAACATTATAAAATAGATAAAAAAACCCCAACCTTTTTAAATATAGATGAAATTACAATCCTTTTAAAGGAAGACGAACATGAAAAAAATTTAGAAAAAAGGATTAGAGACTCTGCAATAATAGAACTTTTATATTCTACAGGACTCAGGGTCTCTGAGATTGTATCATTAAATATAGGAGATATAGACTTTAAAGAAAATATTATTAAAGTAAAAGGTAAAGGACAAAAGGAAAGAATTGTGATATTCGGTAATTATGCAAAAAAAAAGATAAAAAAATATTTAAGAATTATAAAAAAAGAAAATAATTTTGACTTGAATGAACCATTATTTAGAAATTTAAAAGGGAAAAGACTTACTCCAAGAGGGGTACAATTAATTGTTAAAGAAAAAGCAATAAAAGCTGGGATCACAAAAAATGTTACTCCTCATGTTTTAAGACATACTTTTGCAACTCATTTGTTAAACCAAGGCATGGATTTAAGATTAATCCAACAACTATTAGGACACGCAAATTTATCAACAACTCAAATATACACACAAATTAGCATAAATAAATTAATTGAGGTATATGATAAAGCACATCCAAAAGCGAGCAATATTGACACTTAATTTATAGTATGATAATTTTTCTTAATGAAAAAAATAAATCTCTTGTTTTTATTATTGTTACTTATTTTCACCACTTCCTGTGCAGTAAAGAGACATCATAGAATAAGTTATTTTAAAAAATATCCTCCCAAAAAATATGTAGAAATAGGTTACGCATCATGGTATGGAAAAAAATTTCATGGTAGACCCACAGCAAGTGGAGAAATATATAATATGTATGATTTAACTGCTGCACATAAAAAACTTCCACTTGGCACATATGTAAAAGTAACAAATCTTGCTAACAGGAAGAGTGTAATTGTAAAAATAAATGATAGAGGGCCATTTGTAAAAGGACGAATTATAGATTTAAGTTATGCTGCTGCCAAAAAAATTGGGATGGCAGAAAAAGGAGTACAAAAAGTAAAAATAGAAATTGTTTCAGTTCCAAAATATGCAAAAAAATATAAAAATTTTTTTAAATATAAAAAGATTTATTCGGTACAGGTGGGTTCTTTTAAATTTAAAAACAATGCAATAATTATGTTATCTTCTTTGAAAAAAATTACAAAGACTGTTTTTTATAGAAAAGTTAAAATTAATGGCTCAATTTTTTATAGAGTTTATGCAGGAAAATTCAAATATAAAAATAGTGCCAAAAAATTACTTCAAAAACTTTTAAAATATGGATTTGACGGATTTGTGGTAGAAATTGATGAATAACATTATTTTTAAACATAATGAGGAATTAGCAAAAAAATTTTTAAAAAAAATTGAAAAGAGTAGGGCACTTTTTATATGCACAATAGCCCATACAGAAACATGTAAAATTCCAGGGATTTCAGCAGCAGGTGCAAGTATTGAATTAATTGATTATACTCCTGCTGCTGATGTAGAAGCAATTTATTATGGTAAAGCCTATTGTTTAGATAAAATTCCAGAAAATCCAGTTGGTCCTCCATCACCAGTAATTATCACAATGGCATCATTAAAGCTTTTAAATATCCCTGCGATAATTATTAATGCTGGAGTAAAAGTAAAACCATTAGCACCAATGATTGTTGTAAATGAAAAATATGGTGAAAATATTGAAAATGGGAAAGCTCTCTTTCATATTGATTTAGAAAAATTAAAAAATTATGCAAAAATATTAGCAAATGAATTTTCAAAAAATTTTGATTGTTTAATTTTGGGAGAGAGTGTTCCAGGCGGGACCACAACTGCAATGGCATTAATAAATGCATTAGGAGTTGAATCATTTTATCAAGTAAGCGGAAGCATGCCTACAAATAACCATGATATAAAAAAAGAGGTTGTTAAAAAAGCCTTATCTTATATAAATAAAGATGATTCCATATATGATAAAATAAAAAAAATTTGCGATCCAATGCAACCATTTCAAGCCTTTTTTGCATTAGAAGCATCAAAGTTAGGTGTGAATGTTTTACTTGCTGGAGGATCACAAATGATTGCCGTTGCAGGCTTAATAAAAGCATTAGATAAAAATTATAATTATGAAAATATATGCATTGCAACAACTAAATGGGTTACTGAAGATAAATATTCTGATTTAAAAAGTCTAATGGATAGATTAAATTTAGAAATACCATTAATAAGTTCTAATTTAGATTTTTCTAAATCAAGATATAAAAATCTTCAACTTTATGAAGAAGGTTATGTAAAAGAAGGTGTTGGTGCAGGTGCATTAGCATGTTCAGTATTTAATACTTTAAAAGTCTCAAATAAGGAATTTTTAATAGAAATAGAAAAAATATATGAAAGGATTTATTTAAGATGATTAGCATAATTTCTATAATAACAGGATTAATTGGTTTATTTTTAAATGGATTATATTGTATTGCTATAGCTTTAATCACTGTATTTTTATCAATAATTGCAAAGAAAAGAAAAGAGAAATTTTATTTAATTGGTATGATTTTAGGTGTTATTGGAGTGATATTTGTAAATTTACAAAATATGGGTATAATAAGGAGTAATCTTGAATTAAAAAGTTTGTACAAAATGATAAATATAACAAATCAGGGATTTGAAAAATTAGTAAATGAAAACGACAAAGAAATTCTTTTAAAAAATTTAAATATTGCGTATAAAATTGGCAAAAAGATAAAAGTGGAAAAAATAGAGAAGAAAATTCCCAATTTTACAAAACATTTCAAAGAGGAATATTTAAAAGGATTAAAATTTATTATTGATGGATATAAAAATAAAAGTCAAATAACAAAAGTAACTGGAGTAGCATTAATAGAGAGATGGAGTATATGGTATAACAAAAATAATCCATTATTCAAAAAGGCTTTTCAAGAGAAAGATTCTTTTTTTGAATTTATAAAATCTGTTTTTTCAAATTAAACTTGAGATAATTTAGGGTTTATTTTATAATATTTTTTTGAATTTTTACACGAAAATTACTTCGCATAATATATATTATGTATAATTTTTTGTTTATATAAAAAATTGACTTTTCCCCTTTCATCTATTAAAAGATAAAAATATGAAAATAATAATTATTGGTGCTGGTGAAGTTGGAATAAATTTAGCCCAAAAATTATCCCAAGAAGAACATGAAGTTGTGGTAATTGAAAAAAACGAGGACATAATTAATAAATATTCCGATCAAATAAATGCATTATTTATTTTAGGCAGTGGAACATCTATTGAAACCTTAAAAGAAGCTGGCATAGAAAATACAGATTTATTTATTGCTGCCACTAATTATGACGAAGTTAATTTAATTTCATGCTTTATTGCAAATAAATTTAACATTCCTCATATCATATCAAGATTAAACAAAGAAGATCTTCCTTTATCTGATTATCAACAATTGGGGATACATCAAATTATTAATACTAACACAGCTGTTGTAGATGAAATTACCAATTTAATCCAATTTGAAGGTGCTCATGAATTTATTCAATTTGAAAATGGACAAGTATTACTATTTGGTTTTATAGTTGAAAAAAACAATCCATTTATTGGAAAATCTTTAATAGAATTAAATGAATTTAGAAAAAAAATTCCTTTTTTAATTGCATGCATATACAGAGATAATCAAGTTATCATTCCTAAAGGTTACGATAAAATTCTTCCAAACGACCACATCCTTCTTTTAACACTGGGGAAAAATCTACCTATTTTAAAAAGGACTATTTTAAAAACCCCTTCAAGATTAAAAAAGATATTTATTTTAGGAGCAAGTAAAATTGGTATTGAATTAGCAAAGAGATTGGAAAAATTTAAAGAATTAAAAATAATAATTGCTGATAAAAATTTTAACAAATGCCTCGAACTTAATGAAATATTAGAAAATTCTTTAATTTTAAATATAGACGGTCTTGACATTCAAAGTATAATTACTGAGCAACTTGACAATTCAGACATTTTTATTGCAACAACCAATAATGACGAAGTAAATATAGTAACATCTACCTGCATGAAACAATTAGGTATTAAAAAAACCATTTCAATAATTCGTAGAGCTGGATATTCAAGATTTATGAATGTTTTTGGAATTGATATTATTTTATCCCCACGACTTTTAACTGCTTCCAACATTTTACAATATGCAAGAAAAGGTGAAATAATCAAAGCTATTCCGCTTTTAGAGGAAAATGCTGAAATCATAGAGTTTAAAGTCAACTCTAATAATGATAAATTAATTAATAAAAAAGTTAGCGAATTAGAATTTCCACCTGGAGCAATTATATGTGCTATTATCAGAAATAATAATGCAATTATCCCTTCTGGTGATACTTTAATCAAAGAAAATGATATACTAATAATCTTAATAAAAAGCGAATTAATAATGGAAATTCAAGATATTTTACAATGAATTTAAAGCTTTGCATTAAAATTTTATCAGGAATTGTTGTAATTTCAGGCTTATTTTTAATATTACCTGCAATTGTATCAATAATCTATAATGATGGAGAGTTTACAAGATTATTCCTAATTGCAATAAGTTGCATTTTTATTGGAGCTGTACTATTCTTTCTTATAAAACAGGGGAACATAAATCTTTCTCATAGAGACGGTTTTTTTATTGTATCTTCATCATGGATACTTTTTTCTTTAATAGGCGCCCTTCCCTTTTATTTTAGCAAATATTTTAATTCCTTTGATGACGCTTTTTTTGAATCAGCATCAGGATTTACAACCACAGGCTCTACTATATTAACCAATATTGAATCTGTCGCGCCAAGCTTGCTTTTCTGGAGAAGCCTTATTCAATGGCTGGGAGGCATGGGGTTTATTGTGCTTTCAATAGCAATTCTTCCTTTTTTAGGTATAGGAGGAATGCAACTTTATAAAAGCGAAGTTCCTGGTCCCACAAAAGATAAACTCACTCCAAGGATTGAAGATACAGCAAAATTATTATGGTTAGTATATGTTATATTAACAATATTTGAAATAATACTACTTAAAATTGGAGGAATGAGTTTATTTGACAGCATTTGCCATTCTTTTACCACTATGGCTACAGGTGGATTCTCCCCAAAAAACGCCAGCATTGCAGCTTATAATTCTGCTTACATTGACTGGGTTATAACTCTTTTTATGTTTTTAGCTGGAATAAATTTTAAAATACATTATTTAATCATCATAAAACATCGTTTTAGCAGAGATATAATAAACAATGAAACAATGTTTTACTTTATTTTTACCTTTTTAACTATTGGAATCTTTACCTTTTTTAATCTTTTTACAAATGTGTATGGTGATATATTGTCTTCTTTAAGATATTCTGCTTTTCAGGTAGTTTCCATTTTAACAACTACAGGTTTTGGTACTGCTGATTATGAAAAATGGCATCCTGTATTGCAATTCATATTAATACTTTTAATGATTGTAGGAGGTTGTGCTGGATCAACTGGAGGAGGGATAAAAAACATCAGGATATATATTTATTTAAAATATACTTTAAATCAAATCTTAAAAGTAATTCATCCAAATTCTGTTAAACTTATCAAAATTGATGGGAAAATTGTTGATAATAATATTATTTCAAGTATTATTAGCTTTATCTCTTTATATTTTCTGGTTTTTGTGATTTCATCGATTTTAGTTACTGCTTTTGGTGGACAAGATCTGATTACTTCATTATCTGCTGTTATTGCAACAATGAGTAATATTGGACCAGGATTAGGAAATGTTGGACCAGTTGATAATTTTTCAGGATTTACCCCTTTTGCAAAGTTTATCCTTTCATTATCAATGATTATAGGCAGACTTGAGTTTTATACAGTTATTGTCTTATTTTCTCCAACATTCTGGAAAGGTGTAAAATTTAAATAAATGCCAGAAATATACAAAGTATCAAAACTTAAAAAAAATGATTATGAAAATATTGCATATAGATTAAAAAAAGATGAAATTATAATTTACCCCACTGAAACAATTTATGGGATTGGAGGCAATGCTTTAAATAATAATGTTCATAAAAAAATTTTATCAATAAAAGAAAGAGATAAAGATAAAAATTTTATCTGGCTTTTTAAAGATATTAATATGATAAAAAATTTTGTAATTACAAATAATATAGAAGAAGAAATAATAAAAAAATATCTTCCTGGAGCTTTAACTATTATATTAAAATCAAAAATTCCAGACTTTGAAACAATTGGAGTTAGAATTTCCCCCCACCCTTTTTTAAAAAATTTATTTAAATATATACATTTTCCAATAATTTCCACAAGTGCTAATATTTCAAATCAAAACTATATTCATAATTTTAATAAGATTTTAGATATATTTAAGGATAAGATTAATATTTTTATTGAAGATGATATATTTAAAAATAGTAACTCTAACCAACCTTCAACAATTGTAAAGGTTGTAAATAATAAAATAGTTGTTTTAAGAGAGGGAAAAGTAAAATTATAAAAAATTACATACCTAAATAAACCTTTTTTACTTCAGGGTTTTGTAATAAATCCTTTGATAGACCTTCCATTGCAATTTTACCAGTATCTAAAACATATGCATAATCTGAATTTTCAAGAGCAAGCTGAACATCCTGCTCAACTAATAATACAGTTTTACCATCTGAATTTATCTTTTTTATAATTTCAATTAAATTATCAACTATTAAAGGAGCAAGCCCAAGAGACATTTCATCTACTATAAACACTTCGGGTTTTCCCATTAATCCTCGACCTATTGCAACCATCTGTTGCTCTCCACCAGAAAGAGAACCAGCTTTTTGTAACCTTCTCTCCTTTAATCTTGGAAAAGTTGTATAAACATAATCTAAATCCTCTTTTATAGAGGGATCATTGCCTCGAATATACGCTCCCATTAAAAGATTTTCTTCAACTGTCATATCAGGAAACAATCTTCTACCTTCAGGCACATGAATAATTCCTCTTTTTACAATATCTTCTGAAGTTAGACTTTTTAAAGACTCTCCTTTAAAAATAATATCCCCTTCTTTATATGGCAATAATCCTGATAATGCTTTTAAAAAAGTTGATTTCCCAGAACCATTTGAACCTACAAGTGCAATTATTTTTCCTTCTTCTATTTCTAAATTTATTCCCCATAAAACCTGCACATCACCGTATGCAACAGATAAATTTTTAACTTCGATAAGTGCCATTTTTCTCCTCTTAAGCAGTTAATTGTTTATATCTTTTACCAAGATATGCTTTTATTACTTTTTCATCATTTAAAACTTCTTCAGGTGTACCATCTGCTATTTTTTCGCCATGATGTAAAACAAAAATTCTATCACAAATAGCCTTTATTGCTCTCATAACATGCTCTATTACAAGTAATGTTACACCTCTATCTCTAATTTTTTTAATAATATCAACAGCTTCATCAATTTCTCCTGGGTTTAACCCAGCCATAACTTCATCAAATAAAATTACTTCTGGATCCATTGCCAATGCTTTTGCCATTTCAAGTCTTTTTCTCTGAGCCACATTCAAACTATCAGCTTTCACATCTTTAAATTTTCCTAATCCTAAAAACTCAATAACTTCTTCTGCGATTTCAAGGCATTGCTTTGTATTTCTTTTGTTTCCACCTCTACCAAACATTGCTCCAACAGACACATTTTCAAGAACTGTCATTCCTGGAAAAGGTTTAACTATTTGATATGTTCTTGCTATGCCAAGTCTACCAATTTGATAAGGTTTTAATCCTTTTATTGACTTCCCTTTAAATAAAACATCGCCACTGGTAATAGAGGTGGTTCCAGATATCATACTTATCAAAGTGGTTTTTCCAGCACCATTTGGCCCAATTAGTCCAAGAATTTCACCTCTATAGAGTTCAAAATCAACCTCACTATTCGCTCTTAACCCACCAAACTCTTTTGTTAATTTAATTCCCTGTAAAATTGGTTGTTCATTTTTCATCTATTTACCTCTAAATTCTATGTTTTCTAATATTTTCTAAAAAGTATGACATCCCAATCTTTTTCCTTCCGCTAAATATGTCATATATACCTTTAGGAGAAAATAGAATCATTAAAATTATTATTGTTCCAAAAAATAAAGCATGTGCAACAAGAAAATAATCTGATAAAACTTCAGATATGATTTGAATTGTTGCAGCTCCAATTAATGGTCCAAATAAACTTCCTATACCACCAAAAACAGCCATAACAATCATTTTCACTGTTACAAGAACATCAAAAACAGGTTCCGGTTTAATAAAACCTTGTTGATATGCATAAATACTGCCTGCTAACGCTGTAAAAAAACCACTTATTGAAAATGAAATACTTTTAAATAAAGTTGTATTTATCCCCATAGAGTTTGCAGCATCTTCATCTTCTCTAATTGCAATAAATCCATACCCTAATTTTGTTTTTAAAATAATATAGGTTATAATCAATAAAATTATTAATACTCCCAGTGCAACAAAATAGAAAAATTTATATGAAGCATCGATACTTAAGTTAATCATTGGTAAATACATTCCTGAATTCCCTTCAGTAATATCTAAATTTTGCACAAGTGCTTTCATAGCTTCAGCAATCCCTAAAGTTGCAATAGCAAAATAATGACCTTTTAATCTAAGTATTGGAAGTCCCATTAAAAAAGCAAAAATAGCACATATAACACCACTAAAAAACATTGAAATAAAAAAGTTTAAATGCATTAAATCTTCTGACATAAAAATTGCTGTTAAATACGCTCCTAATCCGAAAAATACAACATTACCAAATGAAGCATATCCTGTATATCCACCAATTATATTCCAAGCACTTGCCATAATTGCGAATATTAAAATATCTGTTGCAAATCTAAGTGTATAATTCCCTGTAAGATAAGGTATTATACATGAAATAATGAATAAAATTGCCAAAGCTGTATACTTCTTCATATTAACCTTCCTTTCCTAAAATTCCTTTAGGTTTAAAAATTAAAACAAGGACAAGAATTGTGAAACTTATTAAACTTTCATAAGTTGTTCCAAGCCAGTTAGTTCCAAGAGATTCAACAATTCCAAGAGTTAATCCTCCTACAATTGGTCCCATCATTGTCCCAAGACCACCTACTATACAAACGACAAAAGACTTTAAAGTTAAATGACCTCCCATTGCAGGAGAGATTGGGAAAAGAATTGCCCATAAAGTTCCTGCTGCTGCAGCTAATGCTGTACCAATTCCAAAAGTTATTGCATAAATATGAGAAACATTAACACCATTGAGCCTTGCAGCATCCAAATCTTGTGATGTTGCTCTAATAGCTCTTCCAAGTCTTGTTTTATTTAAAATTATATAAAGGATTAAGGTAATTATTAAAGCTAATACAAATGCAAACAACCTCACATAAGGAATTGTGGCTCCTAAAAAATTAAAATTTGAAGCTGCATAAGCAACTTTTACTTTTCTAACATCAGCTGTCCACAAAAGTAATGCTGTATTATTTATAAAAATTTCTATTCCAAATGTTAAAATTAATGTAATAAATATTTCAGCTCTGATAACTAAATTTATAATTCCCTTTTGGATAATATAACCTAAAATAAACATTATTAACATTGCAGCTAATAAACTTATAAATGGGTCTATCCCATAAAGGGTGAAAAGCCAATAAGTGGTATATGCTCCAAGCATAATAAAAGCGCCATGTGCAATATTAATTATATCCATTACTCCCCAAATTAATGACATACCAAGAGCCATCAATGCATATAAACCACCTTTTAAAATTCCATTAATTATTATCTGTAAATACATTTATAACTCCTCTTTAAAATTGTATACAATTTTCATGAAGGCAATTATTAATATTATTACTATAATTTGTCAAGAAAAAAATTAAAAAATTGTTAATTCTAATTTTTTTAATATTTTTGGGAATTTGACTGGATAATCTCCATCGAAACATGCATAACAATAACAGTTTTTGTCTTCTTTAACAGCCTTTTTTAATCCATCTAAAGAAAGGTAGTACAAAGAATCAGCTGTAATATATTTTCTTATTTCATCTACTGTATGACTTGATGCAATTAGTTCTCTTCTTGTAGGAGTATCAATACCATAAAAACAAGGATAATTTGTTGAAGGGGAGCTTATACGCATATGAACTTCCTTGGCTCCAGCTGCTTTTAACATTTTTACAATTTTTCGTGAAGTTGTACCTCTTACAATTGAATCATCAATTAAGACTATTTTTTTGTTTTTTAAAACATCTTTTAATGCATTTAATTTTAATTTTACCCCAAAATGTCTAATTGATTGTTTTGGTTCAATAAAAGTTCTTCCAATATAATGATTCCTGATTAGTCCAAGTTCAAATGGGATCCCTGATTCTTCAGAATAACCAATTGCAGCTGGAATTCCTGAATCTGGAACAGGTACAACTAAATCAGCATCAACTGGAGATTCTTGAGCTAAAATTTTACCAAGATTTTTTCTTAAAAGATAAACATTTTTACCAAACACTATACTATCTGGACGAGCAAAATAAATATGTTCAAAAATACAAAAAGAATTTCTTGGTTTATCTGAAGGGATTCTATCAGAATAAATTCCTTCTCTGTCAATGATTAAAATTTCACCTGGATTTATTTCTCTAATAAATTCTGCTTCAATTAAATCAAATGCACATGTTTCTGAAGAAACAACATATCCATCTTTTATCTTTCCAAGAACAAGCGGTCTAAAACCATAAGGATCTCTTGCAGCAATTAATTTATTTTCTGTTAAAAAAATAAGACTATAAGCTCCTTTAACTTGATAAAGAGCCTCTTTAATTCTCTCTATAATACTATTTGAATTTGATTTTGCAATTAAATGAACTATAACTTCTGAATCCATTGTTGATTGGAAAATGCTACCTTCTTTTTCTAATTCTTCCTTTAATGTCTCATAGTTTACAAGATTCCCATTATGAGCAATTGCAAGGTATCCTCTAAAATAATTAACTAAGAATGGTTGAGCATTTTGTAAAAGACTTGAACCAGTTGTTGAATATCTAACATGTCCAATAGCCATATGCCCTTTTAATTTTTCTAAAATTTCCTTTTTAAAAATATCAACTACATGTCCCATTTGAATATGAGAATAATACTCCTCTCCATCAGAGGAAACAATACCTGCACTTTCCTGCCCTCTATGTTGTAAAGCATGTAAACCAAGATATGTTAAATTAGCTGCTTCAGGATGACTAAAAACTCCAAAAATTCCACACATTATTCACTCCTATATAACATCATATCTATAGAAAAGCATAGAAAATTCACCTTTACCTTTTGTTAATGTTCTTAAATCTGTTGCATATCCAAATAACCTTGAAAGATAAGAATAAGCTTTAATTCTTGTTGAAAAATCTTCTTTTACTACATCTATAACCTTAGCACCTCTTGAATTTAAATCTCCAATAACTTCTCCAGTACATTCATCTGGTACAATAACTGTAACTTCCATTATTGGTTCTAATTTAATTGGACCTGCTTTTTGATAAGCTTCTTTAAATGCATTTATTGCAGCTACTTTTAAAGCACCTTTTTCATATTTTCCTGTTTTATCCTCAATTAAATTGATTACAACTTCTGTATCAATTATTTCTGCTCCAATTAATTGTCCAGAGATAAAACTTTCATTTATCCCTTCTTTTACAGCCTCTATGGCTTTTTCTGGAATTGTATCTAAATCTAATTCAAATAAAATTTTATTAGAATTATCTTTACCTGTCCTTGGCAGTGGTTTTACTTTTAAACCTACATGGCCATATAAATTCTCATCTTCAATTTTTATATCATATACATATTCACCTTCAGCTTCTTTAGTAATTGTTTCTCTATAAACAACCTGTGGTTTTCCTAATTTAATGCGCAAGTTATACTCTCTCAAAAGTCTCTTTGTGATTATTTCAAGATGAAGTTCACCCATCCCTGAAATAATTAGCTGATTTGTTTCTTCATTGTATGTGTATTTAAAAGATGGATCTTCTTCAGCAATATTTTTTAATGCATTAAAAAGGTCATTTAATTCTTTTAACGAATATGGTTCTATTGCAAATGAAATTACAGGATTATTTATTTCTATATTTTCAAGATAATATGGGAAGTCTTTTTTATCAGTTAGAGTATCCCCTGTATTCCCACTTTTTATTAAAATCCCTACTACATCTCCTTCTTTAGCTAACTCAATCTCTTTTCTTTTATTTGCATGAAGCTTATAAATTTTTGAAATTTTTTGTCTTTCTCCAGTTGTTAGATTAAAAACATTTTCACCTAATTTTAAATCACCAGAATAGATTCTTGTATAGCAAATTTTTCTATTATTAATTATTTGTGCTTTAAAAATGTATGCGAGCAATGTATTTTTAGGTTTTTCAAAAAAAAGTTTTTCTCCAGTTTTTCTATCAAAACCTCTAAACTCTATTATTTCATCTGATTTTGGTAAAAAATTTATAACTCCGTCAAGTACTGGTTGAACCCCTTTATTTTTTAAAGCACTACCACAATAAACAGGTGCAATTTTTAACTCATAACATCCTTTTTTTATTGCATTAATTAACTCTCTATTTTCAATAGGCTCACCTTCGAGATATTTTTCCATTATTTTATCATCAAAATCTGCAGCTGTTTCAATTAAATCATTTTTAAAATTTTCTACAATTTCGTGGTAATCTTCTGGTAATTCTTTTTCAATAATTTCTTCTCCATGTTCTCCTTCAAAATATAATGCCCTCTCTTTTAATATATCTATAACACCTTGAAATTTATCTTCTTTTCCGATTGGATATGTAATAATTACTGGTTTAATATTTAATTTTGATTTTATCTGATTTAAAACATTTTCAAAATTAGCTCCAATTCTATCAAGTTTATTTATAAACAAAATTCTTGGAATTCTATATCTATTTATCTGCCTCCATACAGTCTCTGTTTGAGGCTCTACTCCACCTACTCCACAAAGTACAATAATAGCACCATCAAGAGCTCTCATACATCTTTCAACCTCAATTGTAAAATCTACATGACCTGGAGTATCAATAAGATTTATATTCTGATTTTTCCATTTTAGAGATGTCACTGCAGAGGTGATTGTAATTCCTCTTTCTTTCTCTTCTTCAAGATAATCCATTGTAGCAGAGCCATCGTGCACTTCACCTATTTTATGAATTACCCCTGTATAATAAAGGATTCTCTCAGTAAGAGTTGTTTTTCCTGCATCAATATGGGCTGCAATCCCTATATTTATAAACATTTATTCTACTTCAAAGCCTAATAATGTAATATCGTCATTAATATTATTTTCAGAAAAATTGCTAACTTCTTCAATTATTGCGTTTTTAGCTTCTTCTAATGATAAATCCTTTGTCTTTTTAATAAGTTCTATTAATCTCTCCTCTTTGAAAAGCTCTCTATTTTTATTTTTTGCTTCAATAATTCCATCAGTAAACACAAATATTCTTAAACCTGGTTCTAATAATAATTGTTTTTCAGGATATGTTTCATCTGTACTTGGAAATAATCCAACAGGAAATCCTCTCTTTGATTCTAACTCTTTTACTTCTCCACTTTTTTTATTTAGAAGTAAAGGGAAAGGATGCCCACCATTAGCAAAGTTTAAAATTTTATCTTTTTTATTAATTACTCCATAAAAGACAGTTGCAAATTTTGTTTCTGTTGTTAATGATAAAATATGATTGTTTAAATTATTTAAACTTTTTCCTGGTGAATATATTTTTCTTAAACCAACATTTAAAATTGTTTTAATAATTGCCATAAAAACTGTTGAATAAATCCCATGCCCCTCAACATCTGCTACAATAATAGCTACATTATCATCATCAAGTGAAATTATATCAAGATAATCCCCTCCAGTTTTATTCATTATATTATAATATGCTGAGAAATTAATATTCTCTATTTTAGGAAATTCTTCAGGAACAAATGATAACTGTATCTTCCTTACAATTTCTAATTCTTTATTTATTTTATCTAAAGCTTTTTGTAATTCATCAGTTAATATTTTTATCCTTAAATGTGTTGCAATTCTTGCAATGACTTCCTGAGAATTAAACGGTTTAGTTATATAATCATCAGCTCCAACTTCAAAACATTTAACTTTATTATCAACATCCGTAATAGAAGTCACAAGAATAAATTTTACATCCTTTTTCTCATGCTTTTTTACAATCTCACAAAATTCAAATCCATTCATTTCTGGCATCATAAAATCAGATAAAATAATATCAGGTTTGAAATTATCTATATCATTTTTAGCCTCAATAGCTGATTCATAACTCTTTACGCTGTATCCTTCTTTTTTTAAAATACTCTCTAATAACATTCTCATGAATTTTGAATCATCAACAACCATAATTTTACAATCTTTATTTTCCATTTTAACTCACAAATACTTTTTTAAATCTTTTATATTCTTCTAAGGCTCTTCCTGTCCCTTTAACTACATCTGTTAAAGGATCTTCTGTAACAGTAACATATAATCCTGTTTCTTTTGAAATTAATTTATCTAATCCTTTTAATAAAGCTCCACCACCTGTTAAATATATTCCTTTGTCTAAAATATCAGCTGAAAGTTCAGGTGGAGTGTTTTCTAATGCTCGTTTAATAGCATTAACAATTGCTTTAACAGGCTCCTGCAACGCTTCTCTAACTTCTTTATCTGTTAAAACAATACTTTTGGGAATTCCTGAAACTAAATCCCTTCCAGAAACTTCATATGTTAACTCTTCATCAAGCTCATAAGCACTACCTATAGCAATTTTTATTTTTTCTGCAGTATTCTCACCTATTATTAAATTATACTTTTGTCTTAAATATGACATTATAGACTCATTTGCTTCATCACCAGCAACTCTAACGGACTCACTGTATGTTATTGCACTTAAGCTTATTACTGCTACTTCAGTAGTTCCACCACCAATATCAACAACCATATTCCCAGACGGCTCTTCAATATTTAATCCTGCACCTATAGCTGCTGCCATTGGTTCCTCAATTAATAAAACATCTCTTCCTCCTGCCATTAAACATGAATCTATAACTGCTTTTTTCTCAACCGCAGTAATTCCTGCAGGGATACATACTGCAATTCTTGGTTTAAAAAATTTTCTTTTTTTTAGAACCTGACCAATAAAATATTGAATCATTGCTTTAGTTACATCAAAGTCTGATATAACCCCATCTTTTAAGGGCCTTATAACCTCAAGGTCTGGGGGGGTTTTACCCATCATTTCTTTTGCAGCTTTACCTATATAAACAATCTTATTTGTGCTTCTTTCAACAACAACAACAGAAGGTTCATTTAAAAGTATACCATCACCTTTCACATAAAAGAGAGTATTTGCAGTACCTAAATCTATTGCTATATCCTTTGATAGAAAACTAAAAATTGAGCCAAACATTATTTTCTCCTATAAAAAAAGGTATTTTATAACATCATTTAATGTATTAAATATTATTATTTCAAAATTAACATTTAAGTTACGTTTTTCATTAATCTTTAAATAAGTGTTTTTCAGATTTTTTTCAATAAAATTTTTAATATCTATTATTTTTTTATTTTCAACTATTAATAATATTATATTAGGGGAAATTTTAACTTTTATAGATTTTATCTTAAAAATATTTTCTATGTTTTCTATTAAATTAGAAAATGCTCTAAATATAACTTTTTCTGGAAACTCTTTTAAAAGTTTATAATATGATTTTAATTTTATTAAAATAAATCCATTATCAACAAATTTATTTTTATATGTTAAAAAATCCTCAACACTCATTATTGAGCTAACTTTTTTAAAAGCTTCAAATTTAAAAACTTCTTCATAAAATTTTAATTCAAAAATCTTTTTAAAAATTTCTAAATTTCTCTCTATTAATTGATTATCGTCTTGTTCTCCATTTATCAAAATAATTGCTCCCACTAAAACATTCTGGGATGTTATAGGAATTACAGCAAAATTTTTTATTTGATTAAAAATGTTTTTTTCATTTTTATTTATTATAATTGAATTATCATTGTAATCCCTTTGAATAAATGAAATTTTATTTATGTTTCTTTTGAAAAGAAAATTTAATTTACTGTCTTTTTCTATCTTTGAAGGGACTATTGATTTATTGCTTGAAATAATTATAAATTTATCACCTTCTCTTTTTATAATTATTGCACATTCAAATTTAAAAATACGACATATGTAATTGAGAAAATCTCTGTAGTCTAATTTTTTTATAAATTCAATATGTTTAATGTTTTCTTTATTTTTATTTAAATACTCAAAAAGATTAATTAAATTATCCAAAAATTTTGCACATAAAAATAATATCTTTTGCTGTTTTTCTGTGATTGAATAACTTCTTTTTGAATCTAAATACAAAACTCCTTTATTTCCAACTGGTAAAATAAAGTAAGTTTTTATCTCTTCATCTCTATCGTATATCTCTAAAATCTTATAAGAAAATTTATCTCTTTTAATATTAATAGGTTTTTTATGCTTTGCTATCCATCCTATAATACTTTCATCAACTTTAATTTTTATGTCTTTTTTTAAGGAATTACTTAATGAAAACGAATACTTTAAGTGAAGAGTTTCCCCATCTATTTCAAAAAAACATACAGTATAAACATCAACAAAACTCCCTATTATTTCTAAAAAACTTTGAAATATTTTTTCCATTATTTAATCTTTTTTAATTTTACATGATATTCTTTAGCAAGAGTTTTATAGAGCTCTTTTACATAGCTCCATCTTTTTTTATGAAATGATGTTACATCTGAAATAATTTTATAAGGATTGCCTACAACAATTTTATTAGAAGGAATTATCTTTGAATTTGGGATAACACATCCTTCTCCAATTATAGTCCACTCTCCAATAACTACATCAAAACTTATTATTGAGCCTAATCCAACAACAGCATAATCTTTAATTTCTTTGCAATGTATAGTTGCGCTATGACCTATTGTTACTTCTTTGCCAATGAATATCGTATCATTTGGTCTAATATGAATCATTACATTTTCTTCTACTGCAGTTCCATCTCCAATTACAATATTACCATAATCTCCTCTTAAAATTGAACCATGGCCTATATAACAGTTATCCCCGATTACTACACCACCAATAATAATTGCTGTTTCTGAAATATAAGAATCTATCCCTATCTTTGGAATTTTATGGCCATACTGATATATTGGCATATTAATGTTCTTCTGGAACCTGACAAAGTTCTGTTAACACTCCATTTGTTGATTTTGGATGAACAAATGCAATTAAAGTATTATGAGCACCTTTTCTTGGTTCTTCATTTATTAATTTTACACCTTTTTCTTTTAATGTTTTTAATGCATCTTCAATATTATCCACTTCATAAGCAATATGATGAATACCTTCTCTATTTTTTTCTAAATATTTTGCAATAGGAGAATCGTCGCTAATTGGAGAAACTAATTCTATATTTGTTTCTCCAATTTTAAAGAAAGCTACTTTTACCTTTTGTTCTTCAACAACATCAGTTCCTTTAAATTCCAACCCTAATTTATCTCTATACAACTCAATTGCTTTATCTAAATCTTTCACAGCAACTCCAATATGATTTATTTTTTTATACATATTTTATTCCTCCTTATTTTTGTAGGTGTGTTAATATATCATAATAACTATTAATTTAAATCTAAAACATCAAACATATTATATAAACCTATATTTTTCCCTTTTAACCATTTTGCAGCTCTAATTGCACCTCTTGCAAAATTTTCTCTATTATGTGCTCTATGAGTAAGCTCTATCCTTTCGCCAATTCCACCAAACATTACAGTGTGATCACCAACTATATCACCTGCTCTAAGAGTTTGCATTCCAATCTCTTCTTTAGTTCTTTCTCCTATTATTCCACGTCTTTCAAATTTAGCAACTTTTTTATAATCTCTACCAAGTGCTTCAGCAATAATCTGACCTAATTTCACAGCAGTTCCACTTGGTGCATCTTTTTTAAATCTATGATGAGCCTCAACTATTTCTACATCATAATCATCACCTAACACTTGTGCAACTATTTTAGAAATTTTAAATAAAACATTTACTCCAACGCTCATATTTGGAGATTGAATAATTGCTATTTTATTAGAAGCTTCTTTTATTTTATTTAAATCTTCTTCTGATAATCCTGTGGTTCCAATTACCATATTAACTTTCTTTTCAACAGCAAATTCTAAATTTCTCATTGTAGCTTCAGGCATTGTAAAATCAATTATAACATCAGCATCTATATCTTTTAATTTCCATATATCATCAACAATTTTAATTCCAATTTCCCCAATATTTGCAGGAATTCCTGCATCTATTGGCTCAAATCCTTTTCTTTCAACAGCACCAACTAATTCTAACTCACTATCATTTACAACAAGCCTAACATTTGTACTTCCCATCCTTCCAGCAGCACCTGTAACAATTACTTTTTGCATTTATTCCTCCTAATTACTTTAAAATTCCTTCTTTTTTCAAAATCTCTTTTAACTTTTCTAAAGGCTCACCATTCAAACTAACAAGAGGAAGTCGAATTTCATCTTCAATCATTCCCATTAAATAGAGAGCTTTTTTTACTGGAATTGGATTAGTTTGAAGAAACATTGCTTTAGAAATATTATATACTTTAAAGTGGAGCTCTTTAGCTTTTTTATAATCATTATTCTGAACTGCATCATAAAGGTCTCTCATTAATTTTGGTGCAACATTTGAAACTACAGAGATTACTCCATGGCCACCTACACATAAAAATGGATAATAAATAAAATCATCACCTGAAAGAAAATAAAACTCTTCTCCTTTTGTGAGTTCAATCATCTCTGTTAAAACATTTATACTTCCAGTAGCATCCTTGATTCCCAAAATATTAGGAATCTTTGCTAATTTGGCAACAGTTTCAGGGAGTAAATTAACTGCAGTTCTACCAGGAACATTATACATAACTATTGGGATATTCACTTCTTCTGCAACTTTTTTGTAATGATAATATAGGCCTTCCTGAGTTGGCTTATTATAGTATGGAGTAATTAATAACGCTGCATCTGCACCAGCTTCTTTTGCTGCTTTTGTTAATTCAATTGCTTCTTTTGTGTTGTTTGAACCTGTTCCAGCAATAACAGGGATTCTTTTATTCACTTCATCAATAACAATTTCAATAACTCTCTCATGTTCCTCATAACTTAATGTAGCACTTTCTCCAGTTGTTCCACATGGAATTATGCCCATTGTCCCATTTTCAATATGAAAATTAACAAGTTTTCTTAATGCTTCTTCATCAATTTCATTGTTTTTAAATGGTGTAACAATTGCAACCATTGGGCCTTTTAACATAATTAACTCCTTTTTAATTATTTTATTGAATCTTTGAATAATTTTCCTTTAAATACTATATTTGCATCTCCTTCTAAATAAACCTTTTCAAAATTGCCTTCTTTTTCTATAAAATCTATTATCAATGTTTCTCCACCCATATTTTTAACATAAATAGGAGTTTCAACAAATCCTTTCTTATAAGCAATTAATGCAGCAGCCACTGAACCTGTTCCACAAGCTAAAGTCTCATCTTCTACACCTCTTTCATAGGTCCTTATTTTAATAGTATTTTTATTTTCAACAGAAACGAAATTTACATTTGTCCCATTTGGCTGAAATAATTCATGATACCTGATTAAACGCCCCATTCTTTTAACATCATAATTTTCAAGTTCCTTAACAAATTTTACAACATGAGGGACACCTGTATTAATACTTGAAATGTAATATTTTTTATCATCAATAAAGATTTCGTAATCGAGCTTCAAGTCAAAAGGCTTAGTCATTAAAACTTTTACTGTATTTTCCTTAACTTCAGCTTCAATTATTCCAGCTAAAGTTTCAAATTTTAAGTTTCTACCAGCAATTCCTTCTAAATATGCAAATTTTGCTGCACATCTTGAACCGTTTCCACACATTTCTGCTTCTGAACCATCAGAATTAAAAAATCTCCATTTGAAATCACATGTTGATGATGGCTCTAATATAATAACGCCGTCTGCACCAACAGAAAATTTTCTTCTACAAATCAAAGGAACATATTTTCTGAATTCATCAGACGAAAAATATTTAGTAAAATTATTTATAATAATAAAATCATTTCCACTTCCATTCATTTTTACAAATTCTATTTTTTCAACATCCATCTTAAACCTCTACAATTTTTTCTTTTGCAATTAAATCTTGATAAGATTCTCTTTCTCTTATTATAAAATATTCATCATCTTTAACTAAAATTTCAGATGGTCTTGGCCTTGAATTATAATTTGAGCTCATAGTAAAACCATATGCACCTGCACTCCTAACTGCAAGATATCCTTCCTTTTTCACCTCAATTTCTCTATCTTTCGCAAGATAATCTCCTGATTCACAAATTGGTCCAACAACATCAGCTTTAATTTTATTGCAATTATTTTTATCTACTGGAATTATTTCCTGGTAAGCTTGATACAACGATGGTCTTATCAAATCATTCATCCCTGCATCTACAATTACAAAATTTTTAAAATCATTACTTTTGAAATATAAAATCTTTGTAACTAAGATCCCTGCATTTGCTACAATAACCCTTCCTGGTTCAAATATCATCGTCAAATTAAGATCTTTAACTTCATTTTTTATTGCATTAGCATACTCTTGAGGAGATGGTGGATTTTCATCTTTATATTTTACACCTAACCCACCACCTATATCAAAATATTTCAAATTTATACCAATTTGATTTAAATCTTTTATTAAATTTTTAACTCTTTTTATAGCATCAATAAAAGGAGCAACCTCAGTTAATTGCGAGCCGATATGACAATCTATACCAACTATTTCAATAAATTCTAAACTCTTAGCTCGTTTATATAAATCTACTGCTTTTGTTATATCTATACCAAATTTGTTCTGTTTTAAACCTGTTGAGATGTATGGATGAGTTTTAGGGTCAACATCTGGATTAACTCTAAACGATATTGGAGCTTTTTTATTTAATTTCTTTGCTATTTCATTAATAGATATTAACTCTTCATAACTCTCAACATTAAACATTAAAATATCACTAAATAATGCAAATTCAATTTCTTCAGGTGTTTTTCCTACTCCAGAAAAAACAATTTTTTTGGGATCTGCATTTACTTTTAAAGTTCTATAAAGTTCACCTCCAGAAACAATATCAAAACCACTACCTAAATTTTTGAATATATTTAATATAGTCAAATTAGAATTTGATTTAACAGAAAAACATGTGATGTGATTGATATCTTTAAAAGAATTATCAAAAACATTAAAGTGATTTTTTAAAGTATTATAACTATAAACATAAAATGGTGTTTTAATGTCATTAGTCAAGTCTGTAATTTTTATATTTTCACAATACAATAAACCATCTTTATACTCAAAACTATCCATGCCTACCTCCATTATATTATTGGTTAATATTATTATAACAGTTTATAATTTTATTCAAGAATTTTTTCCTTGAAAAAAAAAGAAAAATATTTTACTTCTCTAAACATGAAATTAAAAATCAGGCAAAAAACAATTTTAATACTTGTTTTATATCTAATAATACCTTTTATTATTATCATATCTTTTATGAGTTATAATTTAGATAAAATAATTAATGATAAATATTATAATGAATTAAATGAAAAAAAACAATTTATAATAAATTTTTTAAATTTCGAACTTAATAACTTGCAAAAAATTTTTAAACAACTTTCATACAGTAAAGAGTTAATATCTATTTTCAGTGAAATTACAGTATATGAAAATAATTTAAAAGCAAAAAATGAACTAAAAGAGTTATTAAAAAATTTAAATTTTGATTATATAATACTATTTACATCCAACAAAGATGAATTAATGAAAAGTAATAATATTGAACTCATTTTTCCTAAAAAATTTCTCCAAAATAAAATTAATCTTTTTTATTCTGAATATAAAAATCAATTTTATCTCATTGGTACTACTCCTTTATATGTAGGAAATATAGAAAAAGCAATTTATGGATATATTACGCTAATAAAAAAATTAGATAAAAATTATTTTAAAAAATTAGAATATATATTTAATATAAAAAATATATCTTTAAGCTTTGAAAAAGACCCCAAAAAGAATCTTCATATTACTTTAGGTGAAACTATTACTGGAAAATCAATTATTCTTAATGGAGAAGTAGAACATAATTTTTATGAAATAATTAAAAATCAAAATAAATTTTTATTTATATCTTTGATAATATTAATTTTTTTATTCTGTTTAATTACTTCATGGCTTTTAACTAAAAATATATTAAAGCCTTTAAAATTTTTGGAAAATTCATTAGATGAATTGCCGAATAAAGATATTTATAAAAAATTACCTAACTACGCAAAAAACAATGAAATTTCATTAATAATTGATAAGCTTTCAAATTTTATAAACAAATTAAATTCAGACTTACATACAATTTGGAGTAAATTATATCAGGAAAAAAATGAAATTAATAACTTCAAGAAGAATATTCAAGTATTAGAAACTAATAAAATATCTATTGAAGACAAATGCCAGGAAATTCATGATAACTGTAATAATGTAAATAAACAGGTAAAATTAATTAAAAATATTAATGATAGATTCCTTAATAATTTTGAAAAAACTTTATTAGTTTATAATAAAATTATAGATTTATCAAATGAAGTTACTTCAACTTCTGATGTTTCAAATGTTACTTTTAAAGAGATTAATAGAAACTCAGAAGAAATTAAAAATCTTTTAACATTTATTACCGAGATATCATCTCAAATTGATATATTAAGTGTAAATGCTTCTATTGAAGCTATTAAATCAGGGGAGGTAGGTTCAGGTTTTTCTGTTGTAGCTGATGAAATTAAAAGTTTAGCTGGGACCACAAAGGAATTTGTAGAAAATATTCAAAAATTAATTGAAAATAATTATAATATTGTAAAACAAGGAATGGAATATTCAGATAAAATAAATAATATCTTAAAAGAACTAAATGAAGAAGTTAGTAATTTGTTTAAAACATTAGAAAAATTTAATAACGATATAAAAACACAAAAAGAAATTATTTTATCTTTAGAGGATAATACTAATAAACCTGATGAGATAAAAGACTTTATAAAAGAGTTAATGAATAATATAGAAATAGTAATTAAGGAACTTGAAATTAAAATTGATAATATTTCAAATTTAAACAAAGAATCAATTAGTAAAATAAAAAGCTATATAAATATAAAGGAAAAAAATGAAAACGACAACTAAATTAAAGTTAATTTTTTTAATTTATCTATTATTCAGTTATTCTTTATTACATTCTGAGATTACTAACATTACACTTAAAAACGGTTTAAAAATTTATCTTATAAAAAAGTCAAATCTCCCAATTGTTAGTATTAATGTTATATATAAAACTGGGTGTAAGGATGAGTATAATGGAATTACCGGAATTGCACATATGTTAGAACATATGAATTTTAGAGGAAGCACACATTTCCCTGATGGGTACTATGAAAAATATGTGGTTAGCCATGGTGGAATTGAAAATGCTTCTACATCTTTTGATTATACAAGATATTTTACGATAATTAATAAGAAATCATTGCCTGTTATTTTAAAAATATATGCAGATAATATGAATAATCTATTAATTGATAGGAAAAAATTTTTAAAAGAAAGAAATGTTGTATATCAGGAAAGATTATGGAGGATTGATAATTCTCCAGATGGATATTTATATTACACATTACATAGAGCAGCATATATGGAGTCTCCTTACAGATGGACTCCAATTGGTTTTTCATATGACATTTTGCACTGGACAAGAGATGATGTATATAATTTTTACAAAAAACACTATGCTCCAAATAATGCTGCAATTGTAATTTGCGGAGATATTGATATAAAAAACACAAAAAAGATTATACAGAAATATTTTGGTAAAATAAAAAAAATTAAAATTAATGAAAAATTCACCAAAGAGCCTGAACAAAAAGGTGAAAGAAGAATAAATTTAAAATTTGTATCATCAAATAAAAAATTAGCAATGGCTTTTCATATTCCACCACTATCTGATAATTCAACACCCGCTCTTGATGTTATTACATATATGTTATTTGCAAGAGAAAATTCAATATTAACTAAAAAATTAAAGAGAGAAAAAAAACTATGCACATCAATTTATGGCGGCAACCAAGAAAGAAAACATTCTGGATTGTACATCATATTTGCAACTTTAAATAAAAAAGCAAAATACTCCCAAGTTGAAAAATTAATATGGAATGAGTTTGAAAAATTAAAAAAAGGTAAATTTTCAGATAAAGATTTTCAATACTCTAAAAAAAGAGCAATATTTGACTATCTGTATTCAAAAGAGACTATTTCTGGATACGCTTCAGCAGTAAGTTTCTATG
>JALVYZ010000239.1 GCA_027037705.1 bacterium
TTATAGCAAGGTTCTTCTAATCTCTTTAATAAATCTTCAACTAATGATTCAAATTTAGCTCTTGTAATTTTCATTTGTAAATGTTTTGGTCCATTTTGGTCAGCAGTAATAAATGGTAAATTAATTTCTGTTTCTGTAACAGTAGATAATTCATGTTTTGCTTTTTCTGCAGCTTCCTTTAATCTCTGTAAAGCCATATTATCTTTTCTTAAATCAATTCCATGTTCTTTCATAAATTCATCTGCTATATAATTGATTAACGCTTGATCAAAATCTTCACCACCTAAGAAAGTATCTCCATTAGTAGCTTTAACTTCAAAAACACCATCACCAATTTCAAGTATTGAAATATCAAATGTACCTCCACCAAGGTCAAATACAGCGATCTTTTCATTTTTCTTTTTATCTAAACCATAAGCTAATGCTGCAGCTGTTGGTTCATTTATTATTCTTAATACATTCAACCCTGCAATTCTTCCAGCATCCTTTGTAGCCTGTCTTTGAGCATCATTGAAGTATGCTGGAACTGTAATTACTGCATCAGTAACTGTTTCACCAAGATACTCTTCAGCAGTTTGTTTCATTTTTTGTAAAATGAATGCTGAAATTTGCTGAGGACTATAATCTTTTCCTTGCACTCTAACCCATGCATCACCATTAGGAGCTTTTATAATTTCATAAGGTAATATCTTTTTTGCTTTCTCTACTTGAGGATCATCATATTTTCTACCAATTAATCTTTTTACAGCAAATATTGTATTTTTAGGGTTTGTTATTGCCTGTCTTTTTGCTAATTGCCCAACTAATCTTTCACCTTTATCTGTAAAAGCAACTACTGAAGGTGTTATTCTTGAGCCTTCTGAATTTATTATAACTTTTGGCTCTCCACCTTCCATAACAGCTACACATGAATTTGTAGTTCCAAGGTCTATTCCGATTGCTTTACTCATTTCATCCTCCTTTTATTTTAAAATTTTACCTTTGTTAATTTAGTTTGAAAAAAAATTATGTCAATAACTAATCAGATTTTTCTGGATATTTTGAGACTGTTACCAATGATGGTCTTAACAATCTATTTTTTAAAATATATCCTTTTTGCATCTCTTCAACTACTACATTTGGTTCAATATCTTCAGTTTCCACTACACTCATTGCTTCATGATAATTTGGATCAAATGGTTGATTTTTAGCAGTTATTTGTTTCAATCCAAATTTACCTAATGATTTTAAAAGATTATCAAGTGTTAATTCTATTCCCTTAATAAAATCCTCTATTTTTGCATTTTCACTTGCATGTTCAATAGCTCTTTCTATATTATCAATAAATGGTAATATCTCTTTTAAAAGAGATTCATTTGCATATTCAATTGCTTCAGCTTTTTCTTTTTCAAGTCTTTTTTTCATATTTTCCATTTCAGCATAAACTCTTAAATATTTCTCTTTTAATTCTTCTATTTCTTTTTCTTTCTCTTCTATTATAGCTTTAAGTTCTTCTTTTTCTTTTTGTAATTTTTCAATTTCTTCTTTTAATTTTTCTTTCTCTGTCTTTTTTTGCTTCCCCTTTTCAGCCATATGTTAAATCCTCCTAAGATTTTTCTAATATTGAACTTATTAATTTTGAAGTATAATCAACAAGTGGAATTATTGTTTCATAATCCATTCTTAATGGTCCAATAATTCCCAATGCACCTAAAATTTTATCACCTTTTGAATAAGTTGAAGTAATAATGCTCATATCTTCAAGATATGGAGCATTTGAACCAATATAAATTTGAACTCCTGGTGACTGATAAGCTTTATCAAGAAGTTCTAGCAGTTGACTTCTTTCTTCAAATATTTTTATAAAATTCTTTAATTTATTAAGATCTGATTTTACTGCATCTGATTCAATTAACTTGTTTAATCCTTTTACAATAACTTCTTTTTCTGCATCTTCTTCCCATTCTATATTTGTAAATTTATCTACTATTTCACTAACTTTTGAATTGAAATTATTTTTTAAATATTCTATTTCTTTCAAAATTTCATTCTTTATTTCAATTAAATCTTTTCCAAAATATTTATTATTTATGTATTGACTTAGTTTATCAAGTTGTAATTGAGAAATTGATTCTTTTTCCATTTCTATGATTTTATTTTCTACCTGCCCTAATTCATTAACAATTATTACAAGAATTTGCCTATCATTTAATCTAACAAACTCTATATGTTTTAATTTTAATTTCTTTATATCTGGAGAAACAACTATTCCAATATAGTTAGTTATATCTGCTAAAAAATCACTAATTTGACTTAAAACATTTTGGAAATTAGGATCAGATGATTGGAAAAACCTATCAATTTCATTTTTTAAAATATTTGGTACTTTTGCAAAATTCATTAATGAATTAACATAAAATTTTAACCCTTCTTTAGTTGGAACTCTACCAGCTGAAGTATGAGGTTGATATAACAAACCTATATCCTCAAGATCAGCCATAATATTTCTTATTGTAGCAGGGCTTAAATTTATATTGTATTTTTTTGAAATAGTACGAGAACCTACAGGTTCTCCTGTTTTTATAAATTCATTTATTACGCAAAATAATATATTTTGTGTTCTTTCATTTAATTCATTCCAGTTCATTGTTCACCCTGTTAGCACTTTTTCTTGATTACTGCTAAAGTTAATTTAGCAGTTGCTACTAACTTTGTCAAGGTTTGAAAAATTTATTGAATTTGTTCTATAAAAATTGTAAGAAAAATATATGAGAAACCTAAAAAAGAAGAAAATCTAAATAAATTTAAATATAGTATGGGAATGTTATGAAAATTTTAGAATTTATTTCAGAATATGAAATTATAAATAAAGTAAAAGAAATTGCAAATAATATAAAATTAAAAAATTCAAATTCTGAAATCATTATTTTATCTATCTTAAAGGGGAGTTTTATATTCACTGCTGATTTAGTTAGAGAATTATTTAAAATTAATATAAAACCTGAAATATATTTTTTAAATGCAAAAAGTTACGATGGATTTAATTCTACTGGTAAAGTTAAAATTAATGATAATTTATCTTTTGTAAGTGGAAAACATGTTATAATTGTTGAGGATATTTTAGATACAGGATTAACATTAAAAAAATTATATGAAGAAGTTTTAAAAAATAATCCTGAATCAGTTGAAATATGTGTGCTTTTATATAAACAAAGAAGTAGAAATTTTAACATTCCTATTGATTATATTGGATTTAAAATTCCTGATAAATTTGTTGTTGGATATGGACTTGATTATAATGAAAAATATAGAGGTTTGCCTTATATTGGGGTTATTGAGAAAGTGAAAAATGAAAAATTGATAAATGGTCTATAGGCACTGGGCTATAGGCTATAGGAGGTTAGTTGAAGTTATTAAGGTTAGTTAAGGCATTCTGAAATGAAAAATGAAAAATTTAGTTGAAGGTGAAAGGAAACAATGAATAACAACAAATTATTACAAATAACTATGAATTACAACCAATAACTATAATCCTATAGCCTCTCGCCCATAGCCTAAATAACAACAAATAACAACGAATAACTATTAATAC
>JALVYZ010000240.1 GCA_027037705.1 bacterium
AAAAAAAGAAATTTTTGAAAAAGTTAATGGTTTTGATGACATTTTCAAACCTGCATATTATGAGGATACTGATCTATCAATGAAAATAAGAGAAATAGGTTTAAATGTTTATTATCAGCCTTTTTCAGTAGTCTATCATTTTGAAGGTATTACATCTGGAACAGATATAAATAAAGGCATAAAAAAATTCCAAGAAATAAATAAAAACAAATTTCTTGAGAAATGGAAAGACATATTATCGTTAAAACATTATCCACCTAAAACTCCTTTATTTATAGCGAGAGAAAGAGTAGATAAAGGAAGAATATTAGTAATTGATCATTATGTACCTTCTCACGATAAAGACTCAGGATCTTTAAGAATGTTTTCTATATTAAAACTCCTATCTAAACAGGGCTGGAAGATAGTTTTCTGGCCTGACAATTTAGCCAAAATAGAACCTTATACCTCTGATCTACAATGGTTAGGTATTGAAGTTATTTACGGAAATCAAAACTTTCACAATTATATAAAAGAAAATGGAAAATTTTTTGATTATATTTTTCTTTCAAGACCACATATTTCTAAAAATTACATAGATTTAATAAAATTATATTCTGATGCTCCTGTAATTTATGATACTGTAGATCTACATTATTTAAGAGAAGAAAGAAGAGCTAAAATAGAAAATGATCCCAATATATTAGAAGAAGCTAAAAATTGGAAAAATATAGAATTTTATTTATGTAAAAAATCAGATATTGTAATCACTATTACAGAAAAAGAAAAAGATATATTAAAAAAAGAATTTAATAATAAAGATATTAGAGTTATTCCTAATGTTCATGATCCTGTAACAGATATTAAACCGTTTGAAGAAAGAAAGGATTTAATGTTTATTGGTAGTTTTTTACACCCCCCAAACATCGATGCTGTAGTGTGGTTTGCAAACGATATTTTTCCTGAAATAAAAAAGGAACTGCCAATGATAAAATTTTATATAATTGGTACTGAACCTACTGAAGAAGTTAAAAAATTACAAAATGAGAACATAATTGTAACAGGTTATGTAAAAGATGTTCATCCTTACTTTCAGAATTGTAAAGTTTTTGTATCCCCTTTAAGATATGGAGCTGGACTCAAAGGAAAAATTGGGCAGAGTATGTCATTTGGATTGCCTGTTGTAACAACTTCAATTGGTGCTGAGGGTTTTATAACAGAAGACACTCCTTTTATAATTGCAGATGATAAAGAGACCTTTGTAAAAAGTGTAATAGAATTATATAATAATAAAGAATTATGGAATAAATTAAGTAATGCAGGCCTTGAAACTATAAAAAAATATTATTCTTTTGAAGCTATAGAAAAAATTTTGGAAGAAATATTTGTGAAAGAAAAATGATAAAATCTGCAATAAATTTTTTAAAATCTATTATATCTCATAAAAGTCTTTTTAATGCATTTTTATTAAGAGAAATAAAAGGAAAATTTGCAGGTTCAATAGGAGGATTTATTTGGTTACTTATAACACCTTTATGTAATATTCTTGTATACATCTTTGTATTTGGATATATTTTAAAAATAAAACTATCAGCACATATAACAGGTACTGAAAATTTTGGGATATTTCTTTTAAGTGGAATTTTTTTATGGCTTGCTTTTTCAGAAAGCATTTTACAGAGTCTAAATGTTTTGATTAATAATTCAAATATTATAACTAAAGTTTACTTTCCAGTAAATATTTTACCAGTAACAGTAGTATCATCTGGATTTATTATTAATCTTTTAGGGTTGGTACTATTTTTAATTTATTTATTATTCAATAATTTTCTTTCGATATATTGGCTGGCGTTACCTATTTATATTTTCTTATTATACTTTTTTACTATTGGCTTAGCATCAATTTTATCTGCTTTAACTGTTTTTATAAGAGATTTACAGCAATTTATTAATATAATTTTATTTGTCTGGTTTTATGCTACACCAATTATATATCCTGTAAATATGATTCCTGTTAAATTTCAAAAATTACTTATTTTAAATCCCATTTTCCCATTCATAGAAGGTTTTAAAATCTCCCTTTTAAAATGTTCAATAAATTATAATTATTTATTGTTATCAATATTCTGGACAATCTTTATGTATCTATTTGGAACATTTATTTTTGAAAAATTAAAAAACTCTTTTGCAGATGTTTTATAAAAAAATTTTAATAATTCTATTAATTTTTTTTACCCATTTTCAGCTAAAATCGCAAAATATCTGTTTTGTCATGAATTCTTATATCCGTCCATATAAAAATATAATTGATAATTTTAATTTTACAACTAAATATAAAATTTCATATATAATAAAAAAAGAAAATTTCTGGAAAGTAAAAAATTGTGATAATATATTTGTTTTTGGAGAAGATTCTATAAATGAAGTGAGAAAAAATTATTATGATAAAGAAAAAAATTTCATTTATCTTTTTGCAATCTATAGAAATTTTATTGATAATTTAAGAGAAAACGAATCATTATACTATTTGCAATTAGATGGAGATTTAATATTTTCAAAAGTAAAAAAAATAATTCCAGAAGCTAATAACTGGTTAGTTTTTTATTCAGGAGAAAAACAAAAAAAATATATTCAAGATTCTATTAAATTCTGTGCTTATTATAATATAAATATTATACCTGTTTTTGCTGGTAAAGATGTAAATCTTAATAAATATATAGAATCAAAAGATTATGATTTATTCTGGTTTATTCCAGATAGTTTATACTCAACTCCCTATATTGTGAATTTTATAATTGAAAAACTAATTTATTTAAAAAAATTTTCAATTGGATTTAACGAATTTTTTATAAAATCTGGGACAACTATTTCCTTTAAAATTAATTATAAAAAAACAGCAGATAAAATATTAAAAAATATAAAAGATAAAAAATTTGGAGCTTTTCCTTTTGAACATGAAGTTTTAATTAACAAAAAAAATTTAAGGTATTTATTGAATGAGATTAAGCAAAAAAATTAATTTAATTGTTTTTTTTGGAATATTTTTTACTTTTATTATTTCAATAAGTTTAAGTTTTATTCTCATAAAAAAAATAACATACAAAAAATTTATACAAAAACTTAATCTTATTGGTAATGAAATTTCAAAAACAAGTACAATTTCAATATTGCTTCACGATAAAAACTTAATTAAAAATAGAGTAGAATCGTATTCGAATGATAGAGATATTTCTGGGATTTATATATTTGATAATAATAAAAATGTGATATATTCAACAGGAAAAAAAACAAAAAAATTTGTGATATTCCCAATAATTTTAAATTATGGAATAAGTAATTTAGAGAAAAAATTTTCAAAGAAAATTGGAGAAGTTAAAATTTACTATACAGAAAGTTATTTAGAAAAAGAAATTTTTAAAATATTTATTGCTATCTTTATTATTATGGCAATTGGTCTTGTAACAACAGTTATTATAATTTATTATGTTTTAAATAATGCTTTAACTATACCATTAAAAAAACTAATGGATTTAATTGCAACAATCAAAAAAGGCGAATTTAAAATAAAAACTAATATACAAGCATCACCTGAGATAGTTGAAGTTGCAGAAACATTAAAAGATTTGGCTGAATCTTTAAATCAAAAAAATATTGAATTAAAAAGAAGTTATGAATTAATGTCTGAAAATAAAACATTGGCAGAACTTGGCAAATTTGCAATGGTTGTGGCGCATGAGATTAAAAATCCACTTGGAATCATTAAAGGAGCTTCACAAATTTTTAAAAAAGAAAATATTGACAATGAAACAAAATTAGAAATGCTCCAATTTATAGAAGAAGAAGTTGAAAGACTGGATAATCTTGTAAAAGATTTTATGGCAATCTCAAAAAGTAGAGAACCTTATTTAAAAAAAATAAATATTAAAAGTTTTTTTGAAAATTTAACTGAAAAATTAAAACTAATGTTTCCAAATATAAAAATTATTGCTAATATAAATTGTTCTAACATAAAAAAAACAGATGAGGTCTTATTAAATCAAATAATAACTAATTTAGTAAAAAATTCTGTAGAAGCTAATTCAAATAAAATTGAAATTTCATGTTTTGAAAAAGATGAAAAATGGGTTATAAAAATAAAAGATAATGGAAAGGGGATATCTGAAAAAGAATTAAATAAAATTTTTGAACCTTTTTATACAAATAAAGAAAAAGGAACTGGTTTAGGTCTTGTTATTGTTAAAAATTATGTTAAACTACTTCACGGGACTATAAATGTAGAAAGTGAAATAGGCAAAGGCACAGAATTTCAAATTAGTTTTCAGGAGGTAGTTAATGGCTAAGATTCTTATAGTTGATGATGAGCCTAAAATTTTAAAAATTTTAAGTGTAATGTTAAAATCAAATGGATATAAAGTTGATACTGCAAATAATGCTATAGAAGCTCTTGAAAAATTAAAATATAATAATTTTGATTTAATCATTTCAGATATAAAAATGCCTGAAATTGATGGTATTCAATTTATGAAAAAAGTATTTCAAGAATATTGGCAGATGCCATTTATATTTATAACAGCATTTGCTGATGTAGAATCAGCAGTTCAAGCTATGCGTGAAGGAGCTATTGATTATATCGCAAAACCATTTGAAGAAGAAAGAATTTTTTTAAGTATAGAAAAAGCACTTGGTGTTTCAAAAATTATTAAGGAAAGAGATGAATTAAAAAAGGAATTAGAGGAAAAATTTTTACCAGATGATATTGAAATTATTTATGAATCACCTTCTATGAAAAAAATACTTCTTTTAATTCAACAGATTATTTCAATAAATGAAAATCCTACGATTCTTTTTACAGGAGAGTCTGGAGTTGGAAAAGAAGTTTTGTCAAAATATACACATAAGATTAGTAGAAGAAAAAATAAAAAATTTATTGCAATAAATTGTTCTGCTTTACCTGCAGAAATTGTTGAATCAGAACTCTTTGGCTATGAAAAGGGAGCTTTTACAGGCGCTAATACTAAAAAAATAGGGATTTTTGAAGCTGCTAATGGTGGCACAGTTTTTTTAGATGAAATAGGAGATTTACCTTTAAACTTACAGGGAAAGCTTTTAAGAGTATTACAAGAAAAAAAAATTACCAGAGTTGGAGGAATTGAGGAAATTTCAGTTGATGTTATGATTATTGCTGCAACAAATAAAAATTTAGAAGATCTTGTAAAAAAAGGGAAATTTAGAGAAGACCTTTTTTATAGATTAAATGTATTACCTATAAATATACCTCCTTTAAGAGATAGAAAAGAAGATATTATACCCCTTGCAAAAACTTTTTTAAAAAATATATCTAAAAAGGAAAATGTTGAATATTTTACAAAAGCAGTTGAAAATTTTTTATTAGATTATCCATTTCCTGGAAATATTAGAGAATTAAAAAATGCTATAGAAAGAGCTTACATTTTAGCTGGAGGGAATTTACCAATTACAATAGAACATATAAATTTTCTTTCAAAATCTCCTAAAAAAATGTTAAAAGAAGATTTCATATTACCAGATGAAGGAATTTCTCTTGAAGAGCTTGAAAAAAGTTTAATAAAGCAGGCTCTTGAAAAAACTGGAGGAAACAAATCTGCGGCAGCAAGACTATTAGGTCTAACACGATCAAAACTTAGGACAAGACTAAAATTATTAGAGAATGAAAAATGATTAAAAAAATACTTATAACTTTTTTTATTTTATCAAACTTTTTATTGGCCAATGAAAATTTATATTTTGTTGGTGAAAATTTAAATATAATATCTGTAATTTCAGATAGACCAGAATTACCAAATAGAACTCCTGCTGAGGTAAAAATTATTGATAAAAATAGTGATACATTTAAAATCAATAGCAATGTGAATCAAATTCTTAATGATTTACCTGGATTTTATATTGAGCCAATTAAAGGAATTGATAGGTTATACTTTAGAGGAATTAAAAATTCTTTACTCTTCTTATTTGATGGAGTTCCTATAACAAGTGAAGCAACAAAAAATCTCATACCTTCTGATTATACTGTGAATAAAGAATTATTATCAAAAATGGAAATAGTTTATGGTGCTTCTTCTGTCTTCTGGGGACCCGATGCATTTGGTGGAGTTGTTAATTTAGTTCCAGATGAATTAGAAAAGGATGAAACAGAATTAAAAGTAATATCTGGTAGTAAAAATAATGGATTCATATTAAAGAAATCTTTTAGTTTAAAAAATTTTTTATATGGTACTATAGGCTTCTCGTATTTAAATAGAAATAATGATTATTCAAATAATTTCATCGAATCTTACGGCAAATTCCATCTTTTTGAAAATTTTAACCTAACTTATCATATTTCAAGTTATAACAATAATTATAAAACAAAATATGATAAATTATATTCTTGGAAAAGTTCTTATAAATATCCATTTAATCTTATAAAAGGAGAATATTTTAAACAATTTAAACATACTTCAATAAAATTTAAAGGTTATTTTCTTGACTTAAAATCAAGATACAAAGAGGATTACTTCCACTGGAAGCAACATAGCAATACTTTCTTTTATGAATTTAGACTTAATAGAGATTTATTTAATAATAATGGATTATTAACTATTGGAGCAAGTTACAAAAAAACAAAGGTCTTTAATTCTGATGTTGTTATTAGAGGTTTTATTCCTGACTATATTGTTAATAAAAATTCTCTCTTTACCCCACTTGCTGATGAAGTTTCCTTTAATTCATATTTAAAATCTTTTTACGCCCAATACGTACATAATATAAAAAATTTTGAAATTTGGTCTGGTCTCAGATATGATGACCATTCAAAATATAGCAATGTAACAAATTGGAATATTGGATTTGGCGGTTTTTTTAACAATTATTTTTTTAAATTAAATTATGCAACTGCGTATAGAACCCCAATTGCAGAAAAATTTCTTTCTCGTAAAGATATTGAACCTGAAAAAATTAAAATGATAAGTTTATCAAACAGTTTTAAATTCAAAAATATATATTTTAATTTTACTACTTTCTGGCAAAAAATTAAACATAGAATATTTGAAGACAATTATGGAGGTTTTTCAGTAGAAGGCGAAAATAGAATTTATGGAATTGAATCAAGTTTAAAAATAAATTTTAAAAAATTAAAATTCTGGAGTAATTTCACAGCATTAAAAGAAACAGGAGATGATGAAGATTATAAAATTTTAAAATACATTTTAATAATCCCTGGCGAATCACCAGAATATGTTTATGACTTTAAGGAAAGAAAATTCGATTATGGCGCTAAATATTTTGGTTTAACTGGAATTAGTTATAGATTCAAGGACTTAAAGTTTTACTTAAAATGTAACTTTTATAAACATAGAAATTACTATTATTTACATAATCAAAAGAAATTTCATAAAAATTTTATTTATAATTTAAACTTTGCAACTAAATATAAAATTAATTCAAAGTTAAATGTATTTTTAAAAATAAATAACTTATTAACAAATGATAGAGAACTGCCTGGAAATTACTATAGAGAAAATAGTGAGAATACAAAATTTCAATTTGATTTTAAATATTTATTTTAAGACTCCTTCAGCATAATTCTCAAGTTTTTCAATATCCACTATCTTTATTAAATTCCCATCCATCTCAATAATATTATCATTTTTAAATCTTAAAAAAATTCTTGACAATGTTTCTGGTGTTGTTCCAAGGACATTTGCAAGCATTTTTTTAGGAATTTCCAGTTCAAACATTTCATTCTCATTATTCTTCCTGTAAAGATACAATAAATATTCAGATAATCTTGAAGGGACTTCTTTTAATGAAAGGCTTTCAATAATTTTAGTAAAAACATATAGTCTTCTTGATAAAAGACCTATAATTTTTAATGATATTTCTGGAATTTCTCTAAGTAAATTAATAAATAATTCTCTGTCAAAATAAACAACCTCGGAATCCTCAACTGCTTCTGCATTAGCAGGGAATTTACCACTAACAAAAGCTGGAACTTCTCCAAAAGGTTCATGAGCACTAAAAATATGAAGAATATATTCTTTTCCATCAAAAGATAATTTATAAATTTTTACTTTCCCTGATTTTACAATATAAAATCCCTTTGCTGGCTCTCCTTCATTGAAAATTATTTCACTTTTCTTAAAATTTAAAACTTTTGCAATTTTATTTAAAGCAAAATAATGAGGCTTTTCAAGAGATGAAAAAATAAAAGTTTTTTTTAGAAAATCTGTAAAATCCATTTAACTTTTTTCAATTATTACTTCATGTTTTAATAAATCCATCTCTTTAATTTTACCTTTTACAAACTCCTGTTCTCCAAATAAATTTTGAAAATAAACTTTATCTCCTTCTTTAGTTATTATAAATGCTGCTTCCATTAATTTTTTTAATTCATCACCATCTTTGTAAAATACATTTGCTTCACACATTGATATACTCCTCAAGTTTTTCAATTAATTTATCTATCATATGAGGCAATGGTTCTTGCTCAATTCCTATAACTTCAATATTCTCTTGTGTAAAAGGCAACAAAAATTTTTTTGCACTACTCATAGAAATAGCAGTCGCCATTTCAGGTGTTAATTCTCCAAGCATTGAGTTGCCAATAATTATTGAAATAGGACCTATAATAATATCCATTTTATTAAGTAGGATTTTTACAGGATTTTCTCCTGTTGCTCCTTTATTTGCTTTTGCTTTTAACATAGCACTTGTAGCTATAGAATTAGTCCCAATTGCAATAATTTCAATTTTATCCAAAAATTTTTCTCTTAATTTTTTTATTATTGCACTTCCTATTCCACCACCTTGACCATCAATAACACAAATTTTTAATTTTCCCATAAATATTTATTCCTTTTTGAATTATATCAAAAATTTTATATTTAAGTCCCGATTTCCCATGATGATAGATATTTCTTTTGTTCTCTTGTTAATTTATCAATTTTAACTCCTACACTTTCAAGCTTTAACGCAGCGATTCTTCTATCAATTTCCTCTGGAACTGAATAAACTTTATTTTCTAACTTTTTATAATTTAGATATATATATTCTGCTCCAAGAGCTTGATTTGCAAAGCTCATATCCATAACACTTGAAGGATGTCCTTCTGCTGCAGCAAGATTTATTAATCTTCCCTCGCCTAATAGATAAATGCAATTACCATTTTTTAATTTATATTCACATACATAATCTCTAATTTCTCTTTTAGACACCGATATCTCTTCTAATCCATCAATATCTATTTCAACATTAAAATGGCCAGAATTTGCAACAATTGCACCATTTTTCATTTTTTGAAAATGCTCTTTTCTTAAGACATGAATATTTCCTGTAACAGTACAGAAAAAGTCCCCAATTTTAGAAGCATTTGCTAATGGCATTACCTGATACCCATCCATTAAAGCTTCTAATGCTCTAACTGGATCAACTTCAGTAACAATAACATTTGCTCCCATCCCTTTTGCTCTCATCGCAAGCCCTTTACCACACCAGCCATAACCGCAAACAACAAAATTTGTTCCAGCAATTAATCTATTTGTTGCTCTAATAATACCATCAATTGTACTCTGTCCTGTACCATATCTATTATCAAAAAAATGTTTTGTCATCGCATCATTAACTGCTATTATTGGGAATTGAAGAACTTTATTTTTTTCCATACTTTTAAGTCTTATAATTCCAGTTGTAGTTTCTTCAGTTCCACCAATAACACCAGATTTTAACCTATAAATTTCATTTTTTGTTAAAGAATCATACCATTTTTTTACTACTGGATGAAGCTCTTCTGTTTTATTTAACATTATAAAATGAAGAGAAGATACTAAATCTGCGCCATCATCCATTGTGATTGTTGGGAAATGCGCTAATGCATTTTTAATATGCTCATAATATGTATCATTACTTTCACCTTTAATTGCAAATACAGGGATTTCATAATGCTTTACAAGAGAAGCTGCAACTTCATCCTGTGTGCTTAAAGGATTTGAAGCACATAAAACAACATCTGCCCCACCAGCTTTTAATGTAATCATAAGATTTGCTGTTTCTGTAGTAACATGAAGACATGCAGATATTTTGACTCCTTCCAAAGGTTTTTCTCTCTTAAACCTCTCTTTAATTAAATTCAATACAGGCATACTTTGAGCTGCCCATTCTATTTTTAACTTTCCTTTCTCTGCTAAATTGATATCTTTTATATCATAATTCATTTTTTCCTCCTAAAATTTTTCAAGACCTTTATCAAATATTTAATCAACTTTCAACAAAACAATTATATATCAATAATCATTGCGACTTCATCACATTCCGGAAATTTAGGACAATTTACACATTCAGCCCAAACTTTATGTGGCAATTCTTTTTTGTCAATAATTTTAAATCCTCTATTTTTAAAAAAATTAATATTGTAAGTTAATACAAAAACTTGTTTTAATTTAAGTTCTTTTGCATCACTAATACATGCCTCAACTAATTTTGAGCCATATCCCTTTTTTAAATATTTTTCTTTTACACATAATGATCTTATTTCTCCTAAGTATTCCCAGCATACATGCAATGAGCCAATTCCAACTACTTCTTTTTTATCTTCAAGAATAAAAAAATCTCTTATATTGTCGTAAATATTACTCATTGTCCTTTCTAATAAAAGGCCTTTTTTACTATATTCTGAAATTAAATTATAAATTATTTTTACATCTTCAACAGTAGCTCTTCTCAGCTTCATTTAATAATTCCTTTGCACTGATTTTAGATTTTTCAGAAATATTTCCAGAAATCATTCTTGAAATTTCTTCAATTCTTTCTTTATCATTTAATTTTTTAATTTTAGTAAAAGTTTTTCCATTTTCTATTATTTTAAAAACTTTATAATGATTATCTGCAAATGCTGCAACTTGAGGGAAATGCGTTATTGCAAAAACTTGATGATTTTTGCTTATTTTTTTTAACAACTTGCCTATTACAAAAGCAGTTTTTCCTCCTGTTCCAGAATCTATCTCATCAAAAACAAGAACTGGAATTTTTAAAAACTCACTTAAAAAACTTTTTAAAGCAAGCATTATTCTTGACCTTTCCCCACCTGAAGCCACTAAAGTTATTGGCTTGGGTTCTTCTCCTTCATTTGTTGATATTAGAAACTCTAATCCTGTTTTACCTGTTTCTATTATGTTATCTAACTTTTTTATATCCACGACAAATTTAACATATTCCATATTTAATTCTTTTAAAATTTTCACAATTTCATTTTCAAACTTTTCTTTGTTTTGCAATCTTATGTTGTGGATATTATTAGCAAGATCATTTAA
>JALVYZ010000241.1 GCA_027037705.1 bacterium
AACTGGACCTGTTGGTGAAGGGCATATCGTTATTCAGCCAGATATTGAATGTTCCCCATGTAGTTATCAAACAAATTGTCTTAATTTAAATTGTCATAATTTAGTATCTCCTGAATTAATAAATAGTATAATTTTTGAAGAAGAAATTATTAGTGGAGAACAAGTAAAAATTCTTAAAACTAAATATGATAGTGATGATTTTTTATCATATGAAAAAGTTTATGGAAATGATGATGAATTCATAAAAAATAGAGATAATTTAAAGAAAATATGGGTAAATATTCTTGAAAATAAGAAATTTAAAATAGAAGAAAATGATAAACTAATGGAAATTAATTCACTAATTGATGAAATTTTTAAATTACTTAATAAAATTTATAAAGAAAGTAATATTTATGAAATTAATTTGCTCTGGGAAAAGATAACACACATTGAAAATATTTTAAAAAAAACGATTGTATCAAATTATAAACAATTTGAGCCTTTTTATAAGTATTTTGAATTATTAAAAAATTTTAACGAAAAGGAAGATTTTTATACACTTATTAGAAATTATGAATCTGGAATAGTTAAGCTAAAATATGCAATTAATAATTTTTGTTGACATTAAAGGTTTCTTTTAATATATTTTTATTGATGTTAGAAAAAATTGATATACTTGAAAAAAAAGTAGATAGTTTAATAGAAAATTATAAAAATTTAAAGAAGGAGAATAAAGAATTAAAAGAAAAAGTAGAACTTGCAGCTAATAGGATAGAAAGACTTATAGAAATTCTGGATAAAGAGGGAATTTTTGATGAGGGTAGTTGAAGTTAACATACTAAACTCAAAATACAGATTAAAAACAGATGTCCCAGAAAAAGATTTTAATGAAATTATAACAATTTTAAATAAAAGAATTGATGAATTGAAAAAAACTGCTGGGACATTAAGTAATAATAAGTTAAAGATTTTAGTGGCAATTTGTTTAGCTGAAGAAATTTATTCTGGAGCAAAAAAAATAGATTCGTTAATACAAAAAATATCATTAATGGAGAATTCATAATTATGACCTGGGCTATTAGTCTCCAGAAATATAATTGTTGGACCAACACTAAATAAATTAGGGCCGCTTCCTTGTGGGGGTGTGCATGCCTGCCTCGTGCAGGAAGCCTAAACCCACAATAGTAGCCCTTATTTCCCGAGAGGGGTTCATCAATTTATTTCTGGGACGGTAGCCCGGGTCTCTTTTCTTTTCCTCTTTATCCAGAATTTCTATAATAAAATAATAAAAATTTTTAGGAGGATAAAATGTGGATGGTTATTTCTATATTATGTTTAATTGCTGGTTTTGTTGGTGGATTTATTTATACAAAATCAAAATTGGAAGAGAAATATAAATCTGAAGCAAAAGATGCTCAAGCATTGTTAGAAAAGGCAAAAAAAGAAGCTGAAATAATATTAAGAGAAGCTGAAATCAAATCAAAAGATAAGATTTTTAAGGTTAAAAGTGAGCTTGAAAAAGAGATAAAAGAGAAGAGAGAAGAACTAAATAATTTTGAAAAAAGATTAATTCAAAAAGACACATTTTTAACTAAAAAAGAAGAGACATTGGAGAAAAAAGAAGAGGAAATATTAGAAAAAGAGAAATTTATCAATAAGAAAGAAGCAGAACTTCTTGAAAAAATAAAAGAATATGAAAATAATGTTAAAAAAGTAAATGAAAAATTAGAGCAGATTAGTGGAATTACAGCTGAAGAGGCAAAACAGATTTTAATGAAAGAAATGGAAGAAGAAGCAAAATATGAAGTTGCAAAAAAATTAAAAGAGATAGAGCTTGAATATAGGGAGCAGGCCAATAAAAAAGCTCAAGAAATATTAGCATTAGCAATTCAAAGATATGCATCTGATTTTGTTGCTGAAAAAACAGTAAGTGTAGTTACATTGCCAAGTGATGAAATGAAAGGTAGAATAATTGGACGAGAAGGTAGAAATATAAGGACATTAGAGACAATAACTGGGGTTGATCTAATTATTGATGATACTCCTGAAGCTGTTGTAATTTCTTGTCATGATCCTGTAAGAAGAGAAATAGCTAAAGTAGCATTAGAAAAGTTAATTCAAGATGGTAGAATTCATCCAGGTAGAATTGAAGAAGTGGTAGAGAAAGTTAAAGAAGGAATAGAAGAAGAAATTAAAGAATATGGAGAAAAAGCTATTTTTGAAGTGGGTATTCATAAAATGCATCCAGAATTAATTAGATTAATAGGGAGATTAAAATATAGAACAAGTTATGGACAAAATGTTTATCAACATTCAATTGAAACTGCGTTTATTAGTGGAATTTTAGCAAGTGAACTTGGTTTAGATTATAAGATTGCAAGAAGGGCTGGTTTGCTTCATGATATTGGAAAAGCTGTTGACCATGATATCCCAGGATCACATGCAATAATTGGAGCTGAACTTGCAAAAAAATATGGTGAGAGAGAGGAAGTTGTAAATGCGATTGCGTCTCATCATGATGAGGTGGAAAAAACATCAATTTATTCTGTTTTAGTACAAGCAGCTGATGCTTTGTCTGGTGCAAGGCCTGGTGCGCGAGGGGAAACATATGAAACTTATATTAAAAGATTAGAAGAACTTGAGAAAATTCCAATGGAATTTGATGGTGTAACTAAAGCATATGCAATCCAAGCAGGTAGAGAAGTTAGAGTAATAGTTGAAAATGATAAAATCTCAGATGATTATGCATATGTTTTAGCAAGAGATATTGCAAAAAAAGTTGAAAAAGAGTTAACCTATCCTGGACAGATTAAAGTTACAGTTATAAGAGAAACAAGGGCAATAGAATATGCATCATAATGTTAAAATTTTATTTATAGGGGATATTATAGGAAGACCAGGAAGGAAATTATTATTTGAGCATCTTAAAAATTTGCAAAAAGAGTTTCTGCCTGATTTTACTATTGTTAATATTGAAAATTCTGCAGGAGGAATGGGAATTACAAAGAAAGTTTTAGAAGAAATTGAAAAAAACTGTGAAATTGATGTTTACACTACTGGAAATCATGTTTGGGATAAAAAAGAATTTGAAAAATATGTTAATCATTTTGAAAATGTTCTAATTCCAGCTAATTATCCAGAAAATGTACCTGGAAATAGATACTTTATTGCTGAAAAAAATGGTAAAAAGTTAGGTGTATTTAATCTTCTTGGAAGAGCATTAATGGGACTTAATTTAGAATGTCCATTTAGAACAGCAAAAAAGATTATTGAAAAATTTAAAAATGTAACTAAAAATATCCTTTTGGATTTTCATGCTGAAGCAACAAGCGAAAAAAATGCTCTTGCATTTTATCTTGATGGAGATGTGTCAGCAATTATTGGAACTCATACTCATATTCAGACAGCAGATGAAAGAATTATGAATAATGGGACAGCATATATTACTGATGCTGGAATGACAGGAATTTTTGATTCAGTTATAGGTTATAATGAAAAAATTGCTATTCAGAAATTTTTAACTCAGATGCCTAAAAAACATGAGGTTAAAACTAAAGGAAAGTTAGTAATTCAAGGTGTTATAGTTGAATTAGATTCAGAAGGTAAAGCTGTAAACATCGAAAGATTGAAAAATTTTTATTGACAATTTTATTTTAATTAGATAGCAGGAATGAGTTAAAATCTATCTATTAAGTAATAAAAAGAAGGGGGAAAAAATGAGTCAAGAAATTGAAAGCAAAGTAATTAAAATAATTGCAGAAAAATTAGGAATTGATGAAAGCGAGGTAAAACCAGAAGCATCATTTATTGATGATTTAGGAGCGGATTCTCTTGATATTGTGGAGCTTGTTATGGAATTAGAAGAAGAGTATGGAATTGAAATACCAGATGAAGATGCTGAAAAAATAAAAACTGTACAGGATGCAATTGACTATATTAAAGAAAAAACTCAATAAGGGGTTTTTATGGAAAAAAGAAGAGTTGCAGTAACTGGGGTGGGATTAATCACCCCATGTGGGACAGGTACTGAAAAGTCCTGGGAAAATATAAAAAATGGCATATCTGGAATAGATTTAATTAAAAAACTTGATGTATCAAGGTTTGAAACAAAAATAGCTGGAGAAGTTCACGATTTTGATCCGTTAGAGTTTTTTGATAAAAAGGAGTTGAGACGAATTGATACATTTATCCAATATGCTATTGCTGCAACTCAGTTTGCAATAGAACAAGCTAACATTGAATTTGATGAAGAATTAAAAGATAGAACTGGTGTCATAATTGGTGTAGGATTAGGTGGACTTGATATTATTGAAAAAAACAAATTAATTCTTGAAGAAAAAGGACCTAAAAGAATTTCTCCTTTCTTTATTCCTATGTTAATAGGGAATGAAGCTGCAGCTAATGTTTCAATTAGATGGGGGTTTAAAGGACCAAATTTCTGTGTTACTACAGCTTGTGCATCAGGTGCACATTCAATAGGAGAAGCTTTTAAAATAATTCAACGAGGAGCTGCTGATGTTATAATAGCGGGAGGAGCTGAATCTGTTATTACTCCACTTTCAATATCTGGATTTAATTCAATGAAAGCACTTTCAAGAAGAAATGATGAACCTCAAAAAGCTTCTCGTCCATTTGATAAAGATCGAGATGGTTTTGTAATGGGAGAAGGTGCTGGTTTAATTATATTAGAAGATATGGACTTCGCAAAGAAAAGAGGTGCAAAAATATTAGCAGAAATTGTGGGTTATGGATTATGTTGTGAAGCCTATCATATTGCAGCTCCAGCCCCAGATGGTGTAGGAATGGCAATGAGTATGGAATTGGCACTTAAAGACGCTGGCATACAACCAGAAAATATAGATTATATTAATGCTCATGGTACAAGCACAGAATTAAATGATAAGTATGAAACAGCTGCTATAAAAAAAGTTTTCGGAGATTATGCATATAAATTAAAAGTGAGTTCAACAAAATCTATGACTGGACATCTACTTGGAGCTGCAGGCGGAATTGAGGCAGGTATATCAGTTCTTGCTATTAGAGATAATGTTATCCCTCCAACAATTAATTATGAGAATCCTGATCCAGAATGTGATTTAAATTATGTCCCAAATAAAATGATTGAGCAAAAGTTAAATTACGTAATGTCAAATTCATTTGGATTTGGTGGTCAAAATGCCACTTTAATCTTTAAGAGGTATGAAGAATAAATGGTATTAGCTATAGGTTCTGACCACGGAGGATATGAATTAAAGGAATTTTTAAAAAGTATATTGATTGAGTCTGGATATGAAGTAAAAGATTTTGGATGTTACTCTCAAGATTCTGTTGACTATCCTGATATTGCAATTTCTCTGTGCAAAGAATTACAGAAAGGTTCTTTTGACAGAGGAATTTTAATTTGCGGAACTGGTATTGGAATGAGTATTACTGCTAACAGATTTAAAGGTATTAGAGCAACACTTTGCAATGATTTATTTTCTGCTAAAATGAGTAGAAGACATAATAATTCTAACCTATTATGTTTAGGTGGGAGAATAATTGGCAAAGATTTAGCAAAAGAAATATTAAATATATGGTTAACTGAGCCTTTTGATGGTGATAGACATTTAAGAAGAATTAATAAAATAGATGACGAAATTTAGTTTAAAGACAAAGCTTATCTAATTTTAAATATTGAACTTCAAGTTTTATGAAATTATTTATCCTTAATTTTATTATATAAAAAAGCTTTTTCTAAAATAAATAGTAACAGTTTATCTCATATAGTTTAACAGTTAAAGGAGAATCGTTAATGGCGTATATGGACATTTTAAAAGAAATTGATATTGAAATTGCAAAACTAATTAAAAATGAAATGATAAGGGAAGAGGAAAAGATTGTTTTGATTGCTTCTGAAAACTATTCATCACCTGCTGTATTGCAAGCAATGGGATCTGTTTTAACAAATAAATATGGAGAAGGATATCCTAAAAAAAGATATTATGGAGGATGTGAATATATAGATGAAGTTGAACAAATTGCAATAGACAGAGCTAAAGAACTGTTTGGTGCAAAATTTGTAAATGTACAACCTCATTCTGGATCATCAGCAAATATGGCTGTTTATTTTAGTATTTTGGAGCCAGGAGATAGAGTGCTTGGATTAAGGCTTGAACATGGTGGACATTTAACTCATGGTGCTAAAGTTAGTTTTTCTGGAAAATTTTTTAAATCATTTCATTATGAATTAGATGATAATGGATTTTTAAATTATGATAAAATTAGAAAAATAGCAAAAGAAGTAAAACCAAAATTAATTATTACTGGTTATTCTTCTTATTCAAGAGAAATAGACTTTAAAAAATTCAGAGAGATAGCAGATGAAGTAGGAGCTTATTTAATGGCAGATATTGCCCATATTGCTGGTCTTATTGCAGCAGGGGTTCATCCTACTCCTGTTGGTATAGCTGATTTTGTTACTGCAACTACTCATAAAACTTTAAGAGGACCAAGAGGCGGAATAGTAATTTCAAAAACAGAAGAACTTGCTAAAAAGATTGATAAAACTATTTTTCCTGGAATTCAAGGTGGTCCATTATTTCATGTAATTGCTGCCAAAGCAGTTGCTTTTAAGGAAGCTATGAAAGAAGATTTTAAACAGGATCAAATACAGACAGTTAAAAATTCAAAAGCTCTATGTGAAGAATTCAAAAAGTTAGGATATAGCATTGTTTCAGATGGAACAGACAACCATTTATTTGTAGTAGATTTAAGATGTAAAAACATTGATGGAAAAAAGGCACAAGACGCTTTGGATAAGGCTGGAATAACTTTAAATAGAAATGCAATTCCAAATGATCCATTACCTCCAACAATTACAAGTGGAATAAGAATTGGAACACCAATAGTAACTACAAGAGGCATGAAAGAAAAAGAGATGGGAGAAATAGCGTATTTTATCAACAAGGTTTTATCTAACATTGATAATGAGAATATAATTAATGAAGTGAGAAAAGAGGTAAAAGATTTTTGTTCAAATTATCCATTTTATAAAGATTTGATAGAACAGTGTGATTTTTGATGATGAATAGGCCAGATTGGAATCAATATTTTATGGAAATTGCTGAGCTTGTTTCAAAACGCTCAACATGCTTAAGGAGAAAAGTTGGAGCTGTAATTGTAAAAGATAAAAGAATTCTATCCACTGGATATAATGGTGCTCCTTCTGGAATTAAACATTGCTATGAAACAGGATGTTTAAGAGAAAAATTAAAGGTGCCATCTGGAGAAAGACACGAATTATGTAGAGGCCTTCATGCAGAACAAAATGCTATAATTCAAGCAGCATACCATGGAGTAGAAATAAAAGGTTCAGTTTTATATTGTACAAATTTACCATGTATTATCTGTACAAAAATGCTCATTAATGCTGGTATTATAAAAATTTATTATAAAGATGGTTATCCAGATAAATTATCAAAAGATATGCTTGATGAAGCAAAAATTGATTTAATAAAATTGGGGTAGGAAAGTAATGGCAAAATTTTTTAAATTTTTTAATAAAAAGAAAGATGATTTAAAAGAAACTATAAAAGAACTTGATAAAGCAAAATTAGAGCTTGCAAAAAGAGATATTAAAGATGAAATTTTAAAATTATTGGAAGAAACTGAAAAAAATATAGAAAATAAAAAAAAAAGTGACTATGAAGTATTAAAATTATATGAACAATTAAAAGAATTAAAAAAAAAAGTTAACAGCATATCTACAAATGAACTTTCAAATATTACCTATCAACATATAAAAAAAGAAAATAAATCTGGTTTATTCTCAAAATTAAAATCATTAAAAGATGGATTAACAAAAACCAGAAAAAATTTTATCTCAAAACTTGATAGGATACTACTTGGTAAAAAAGAGCTTGATGAAGATGTCATTGAACAACTTGAAGAGCTTTTAATTTCAAGTGATATTGGAGTAAAAACAACTTTATATTTAATTGAAAAAATAGAAGAGAGAATTTCAAGGGCTAAGCTTGATGATGTAAAAGAAGTAAAAAATGCTTTAAAAGAGTATTTGTTAGAAATTCTTATGAAAAATCATTCAGAATTAATTTTTAATAGAAAACCATTTGTTATAATGGTTGTTGGTGTTAACGGTACTGGAAAAACAACAACTATTGGTAAACTTGCAAATAAGTATAAAAATTCAGGAAAGAAAGTCTTACTTGCTGCTGCAGATACATTTAGAGCAGCTGCAATTGAACAACTTGAAGAATGGGCAAAAAGAGCTAACATTGATATTATAAAACAGAAAGAAGGCGCTGACCCTTCAGCAGTAGCATTTGATGCAGTAAAAGCAGCCCAAGCAAGAGATGTCGATGTGTTAATAATAGACACAGCAGGAAGACTTCATACTAAAGTCAATTTAATGGAAGAATTAAAAAAAATGAAAAGAGTAATTAAAAAGGTAATCCCAGATGCTCCTCATGAAGTTTTACTTGTTTTAGATGCAAATACAGGACAAAATGCTATTAGTCAAACAAAGATGTTTAATGAAGCTCTTGATGTTACAGGGATTGTAATGACAAAACTTGATGGAACTGCAAAAGGTGGAATTGTTGTCGCTGTTACAAATGAATTTGGAATCCCAATAAGATATATTGGAGTGGGAGAGAAAATCGAAGATTTAAGAGAGTTTAATCCTAAAGAATTTGTCGAAGCAATATTGGAATAAATGAAAATCCTTGCTCTTGATGTAGGAACAAAAACTATTGGAATGGCTATTTCTGATAATTTAGGTGTCTTAGCTACTCCTGCTGGATGTTATAAAAGACAAACTTTAAAGAAAGATTTAGAATTCTTTGATGAATATATTAAAAAAAATAATATTGATAGAGTTGTAGTTGGTTTTCCTGTATATTTAGATGGAAAAGAGAGTAAAATGACAAAGTTTGTAAGAAAATTTTATTATAAAATTAAAGATAGATGGGGAATTGAAGTAGAGTTATGGGATGAAAGGTTAACTACAGAAGAGGCTATTGAGATTTTAAAAGAAAAAAATATTAAAGATTATAAAGAAATAAAACAAAAAAAAGATGAAATTTCAGCAGCTTTAATTTTGAGAAGTTATCTTGAAGCTAAAAATAATAATTTTTAGTATCTGTTTATTTATTGGTTTTCTTATAGTTATACTTCCTTTTATATATGTAACATATTACCCTGTTAATAAAGAGAAAAAAGAGGTAGAAATACCAAAAAATTTATCTACTAAAAAAGTATGTTATCTACTTCAAAGTAAAGAAGTTATCCCATCAGCAAAAATTCTTGAATTAATGATAAAACTTTCTGGCAAAGAAAAATTCATAAAATATGGATTTTATGTTTTTCCTTCAAAAATTTCATATTATAAAATTTTTAATATATTAATAACAGGCAAACAAAGGTTAATTAAATTTACAATTCCAGAGGGATTTAATCTTTACCAAATAGCAGAATTATTAGAGAAAAAAGGCTTTTTTAGCAAAAAGGAATTCCTTGATTTTTGTTTTAATAAAGAAAAAATAAAAAATTTTTTAAATAATGGAATTTCTATGGAAGGTTATTTATATCCAGATTCATATATTATTTCAAAAGCAACTTCAGTAAGCAATGTAGTAAAAGTTATGAATGACAATTTTAAGAAGAAAATTGTTGATAGATTTTATATGGATATAATAAGGTCAAGATTCAGTTTAAATGAAACTATAATTTTAGCTTCAATTATACAAAAAGAAACATATTACAAAAAAGAAATGCCAATAATTGCATCTGTTTTTATAAATAGATTAAAAAGAGGAATGAGGTTACAAAGTGATCCTACTGTAATTTATGGAATATGGAAAGAATTTAAGGGGAAGTTAACAAAAAAAGAATTAAACAAATATACTCCATATAACACTTATAAAATAAATGGACTTCCTCTCACTCCTATATGCAATCCAGGTTATTATGCTGTTTACTCAGTTTTACATCCTGCTAAGACCAATTATCTATACTTTGTTTCAACAAATAAAGGTTATCATGTTTTTTCAAAAACATATAGAGAACATCTTAAAAAAGTCAATATTTATCAAAGATGAATTATTTTTGCTTGTGCAGCTGCTAATCTTGCAATAGGCACTCTATATGGCGAACAACTAACATAATTCATACCTACTTTGTGACAAAATTCAATAGAAGCAGGATCTCCACCATGTTCTCCACATATTCCTACTTTTAAATCAGGTCTTGTTTTTTTGCCTTTTTTTATCCCAATTTCTATAAGTTGTCCAACTCCTCCAGTATCAAGAGTTACAAATGGATCCTTAGGTAATATTTTTTTCTCAACATATTCTTTTAAAAATTTTCCTGAATCATCTCTTGAAAATCCAAAGGTTGTTTGAGTTAAATCATTTGTCCCAAAAGAGAAAAATTCTGCATACTCAGCAATTTCATCAGCAGTTAAAGCTGCTCTTGGCAATTCTATCATTGTACCAATTTTATATTCAATTTTAGTGTTGTAATCATTCATTACTTTCTCGCAAATATTTTCAGTTATTTCTCTCAAAATTTTTAGCTCATTGTAATGTCCAACAAGAGGAATCATTATTTCAGGAATAGCCTTAATCCCTTCTTTTGTTACTTCACATGCTGCTTCCATAATAGCATAAACTTGCATTTCATAAATTTCAGGAAATGTTATTCCAAGCCTACAACCTCGATGTCCGAGCATAGGATTAAATTCATGTAATTTTTCTGATAATTCTTTTATTTTTTCCACTTCCACTCCTAAATCTTTTGCTACTTCTTCCATTTCTTCTAAATTTTTAGGTAAAAATTCATGTAACGGTGGATCAAGTAGCCTTATTGTTACAGGTAATCCATCCATTGCTTTAAAAATTCCAATAAAATCCTCTTTTTGATATGGTTTAATTTTTGCAAGAGCTTTTTCTCTATCTTCTTTACTTTCTGCTAAAATCATTTCTCTAACTGCTATAATTCTATCTCCCTCAAAAAACATATGCTCAGTTCTGCATAGTCCAATACCTTCAGCACCAAATTTTCTTGCAATTTCTGCATCTTTAGGTGTATCAGCATTTGTTCTAACACCAAGAGTTCTTATTTCATCCACCCATTCCATAAATTCTCCAAATTCTCCAGTGAATTCTGGATGAATTGTTGGCATTTTACCTTCAATTACTTCTCCAGTGTTGCCATCAATAGTTAACCAATCTCCCTTTTTAAAAATCTTTCCATTTACATTCATCTGTTCTTTTTCATAATCAATTAAAAGTGCACCACAACCAACAA
>JALVYZ010000242.1 GCA_027037705.1 bacterium
TTTTGTCATTAAAGGTTTTATTTGGTTTTGCGGTAACATATTTCCTCCTTATTATTCTTTTTTCTAAAATCTTTAAAAGACTTTAGAAAAAAGAATATTGTTTTAATACTCTCTCCAAGAGATAGCAAAATTATCACGATTTTTGCGGAGCTTTTTCTGAAAGGGCTTTTAACTTTTATTAACCTCTTTAATTTATGGCAGTCACTTGCTAATTGTTAAGACCTGCGATTTTTTTAAGTAGTTATCGCGAAACTACTGAAAGCAACCTTTGCTTTTTAACCTGCAAGCTACACCACCAGCTTTTTTATCTTGCGTGAGCTTCACCTGAGTTTTTGTTTTTGCACTGCCATTTTAACCTCCTTTATTTCTTATCTCCTTAATATTTTTTCTTGAGCTTTAAGCCTCCAGCGTGTTGCTTGAAACATTTTTTCAAACGTTTTATTATGTTTTTGAAGCGTTTTACCAAACGTTTCAAATTTATTTTAATTGTCCTTATTTAGGAGCTTTTTTAAAGCTCCATATTCGGATAATGGCTTCGCCCGTCTCTTTAACTTGCTTCGCTTACGCTTCGCAAGGTAGCTCCGCTTAAAGAGACGGGCTTCACCCTACATAACCACCCCCTCGCTCACTCCCAAGAGGGAGTAGCTCGGTTGTGTTTGCAAGCTATCGCTTGCATTAAATAATACAATTACTCCTATACCTTAAAGGCATATTCGCACTTGCATTTGTACTCCGTGCAATTAAGTTCGCTTTGCTCACTCTGTTTCGCTCTGCTCAACGGCTTAATAGCCTATATAATTATTTAATGTGCCGTTTGCTTTGCTACTTTAGAGCAAGCTTTTCGAACCTAATTACACTTTGTGCTTTTTAACAACTAATTTTGATTTATGTGGATATTTTTGAAGACCTCCTGAATTACCTTAGAAGATTAAAGAAGTTTGACCACCTGAATTTTACTAACCTCTAATACTCGCAGTTAATAGAGCATACTCCACCTGTTCCCCTTTTGGGAAAAACCGCGATTTTTTCAACCGCCTCAACCAAGCCTACCTTAAGGTAGGCTATAACTCCTCCTTTTTTATTGTCGGGCTTACCTTGCTTATTTTCATAAGGCGGAGGAGTATCGCCGACTTCGTATCCCATTGGGATACAGGCACACTACCAAATTGGTAATGCACCTTAACTCTAGCATTTGCTAGAGAAACTTCTAAAAAAAGTAATTTAATTATATCAAAAATCTCCTTTTTGTAACCATTCTTCGAGCATTTGATTAAATTTGTCTATTTCTTCTATTTCTTTTTTTAAGATTTCTTTATTACTTTCTAGCGATATTTCTACCTCTTTTAATTCTTCTCTTTCTTTTGGAAGTTCTTTATAAGGATTTGTTCGATTAATTTTGACATCATCTACTTTTAGTTTTTCTACTAATTCAATAATACATTTTGCTATTATTTCTCGCTCCTCTTGAGTAAGAGGAACTTTGATATTTATTTGAGTCTCTTTTTTCTTAAAATGAACTTTGATTTCGGCTCTCATCTATTTTTCGTGATGTGGTTTGTGTTTAGTGTCTTTAGTAAAAATAATAAATACTGCTATTAAACTAATAGCTCCGATTGTTAACGCTATTATTGGGTATATTATATTATTCATTGATATCCTCCAATTTGTCTATTTCTTTTTTTAAATAAATTGCTGTAATAATTATTCCAAATAGAAGTAATAACAAAGCCATTGTTAAAAGAATTAATTGAATTTCATTAAGTTTAGCATAATTATTAAAAATATATCCAATTAATCCAAATTCACTACCTAATAGAAAAAATACTGCTATTTTCCATACTCCAACCCATTCTTTTTGCTTATCTAACTGACTCATATTATTCCCTCTTCTTTTAAGTTTATTATATCTTCTTTCAAATCTAACCAAATATCTTTATTATTCAGTGCCAATTCTTTTAAACAAATTCCTTGCTCCACTAATTGTTTATAAAGATCGCTATTTTGTGCTATTTTTAGCCATAAATTATAAAGTTCTGCACTTTCTAATGCATTAAAATGTCTAATCTCATCTTTATGAATTCCATAAACCAATCCATTATTATCAAGTCCAAGCCAATAATTTTCTCTATTAATTGTTTTCCATCCAAAAAATTTTCCATTTCCGCTATAATTTTGTCTAAGTAAAGCTACAAATGCTTTACGGCTTTTGAAATAATTTTCTTGCAATCTGTTATCAGTATGTGCATTTTTCGGGTTTTCTGTTATTATAAATTTCAGGTGGGTTACTTTCCTGCCTGTTTTTATTTCTTCATAGTCAAATAAAATGTCTGTGTGTTCTTCTAGTTCTTTTTTTGATTTATTTAAAACTCTATCTTTAACTCCACCTTTACCACCGTAATTATAACTTTTTGGTATTTCTAAAATTTCTCTTAGTTCTTTTAAGCTAATTATCTTCTCAGCCTTATTCCCATATCTTTGATTAAGTTCCAACCAATCTTTTAATATTTCATACATTCTAATTGAATAACTACTTCTTAAGTTTAAAATGTTTTCAAGTCTATACTTTAAAAACTTTTTTTGTGCTTCAAGCAAATATGGTCTTAGTTTCGGATAAATCATAAACCTAACTTCACCTACACTTTCAATATAATGTCCTCCACTAATCCAATTACACATAATAAAACCATCATCATTTGGAATATATAATGGTTTTTCTAATAACTCTTTTACAGCTTCTTTAACAGCCCAATATAAATCTTTTCTTTTTAGCCCTGTAAGTTCTTTAAAATCTCTAACTTTAAATATATATTCTTCATTTATATCATCACTTCTTTTTAACCCAGTTATTAAAGTAGTTATAAATTTAAGAGCTAAAGGATTAAGCTTATAACGAGCCTTAACTATTACATCAGCCTTTTTGACTTCTAATTCTCCATTTACTCGGATTAATTTAGCCATATTATTATCCTTTTCGTTGTAATTTACTTTATCTACAATTCTTTTTTTGTTTTTCATTGCAACATCCTTTTTGTTTTTTTGTTTTGACATTAAAATTATACTTAAATATAAGCAGTATATAAAATATGCTTATTTTGACCCTGAAAATGCTTATTTTAATACCCTGAAAATGCTTATTTTAACCCTGAAAATGCTTATTTTAACCCTGAAAATGCTTATTTTAATTTCTCAAAATCCCTAAATTTCGGACTTTTTGTTTCTTTACATATTACATATTACAAGATATTATATAGACACTATCTAAGAGAAAATTTCAAAAATCAAAAGAAAAATTAACGAAAATTTTTGGATTTTGAAAGGAAATTTTTGACTATCGATTATCCAAAAAAGTAATTTTAAGGAAGAAAAACTTTTGATTACCATTGAAAGAAAATTGATCAACGAATAATCTTTGGAATTTTAAATATCTACTAAGAATAAAAAAAACTCTTTCTAAGATAGATTTTTTGATTTTAGAGTTTCTTTTTTGATTATCAAATCTCTTTTATACTTTTATTT
>JALVYZ010000243.1 GCA_027037705.1 bacterium
TCATTTGGAGCTTTTATTTTACCATTTTTATTGTAATACTCTATCTCTACTCTCACATTTGCTGCAGGTTTTCCTTTAAACAATACCAAACCTCTAAATGTATTTCCATTCCATACACCATAAGGTCTTGTTAAAGGAACTATTTCAGCCTTTAATCCAATTGGTTTATCCCAGCCGTTTTCAAGTCCAAAGGCATTTACATCTACTTTTGTTATATGTTTTATAAATTTATCTTCAGCAGGTTCAAAATAAGGCTTTGGAATCACATAAAATATATGATCTCCTGGTCTTCTAATTTTATAATTAGCAGTCCAGTAAGTAAATTTTTGTATTTTATGTTCTTTTAATTTGTTAGTAAAAACAATTTTTTTTCCATTAATAAAAACACCTGCTTCAATAGGTTTTACCATATTCATATAATTCTGTTCAAATGGATGCATAAAGATATAAGTTAAAATTAAATTATTCCCTGTTTTTTGATTAACACAATATTTATCTGGCATAATCACCTGAAAATGAGCAAAAAGATTAACAGAAAATAATAATAGAAATACAGACAATAAAATCCTTTTCATCTTATCCTCCTTTTCTTTTAATCTGATTTTAATTTTTGAAATGCTCTTCTTGAGGTGATTAGCCTTTCATAGGCTGGTTAGGAATTGCTGCTAATATAATTTTGAAAGTTTGTCAAGAAATTTATATTTTCCCTTTTTCTTTTGCTATTTTCAGGAATTTTTCCTGAAGATTATCAGGAGGAATATGAATATTTTTTCTACGCTTCATTGAAATTGCATTCTCAGGACAAACAGAAGCACATACACCACAACCTATACATCTTTCTTCATCTATTTCTGGAATTTCATCCATTGAAATAGCATTAATATGACATTTCTCTGCACATGTTCCACAACCAACACAATTTTCTTTATCTATTTCTGGAAGAAAATTGCTTGGATGCACAGCATAGCTATTAAACTCATTTATACTTTTTAAAATCACACAACAGCAACCACAGCAGTGACATATAAAAGCTGGATTATTTATAACATTGTCACATGTATGTACTAATCCTAATTTTTCTGTTTCATCAAGTATTTTTAATAATTCATCAACTGTTGCAGGCCTTCCTAATCCTCTATATACAATCCATTTTGCAGCATTTCCAAGTGTTGTGCACACTTCAAGAGGAGCATCACAAGACTTTCCAAGATGCGAGGCTTTATGACGACATGCACATAAAGAAATCGCTCCACCACCAGATTTTCTTATAAGTTCACTTGCTCTTTCATATGGAAGTACCTCTGTTTCAACAGCAACTGGTATTAAACTTTCATATACAAGTGTTCTTTCAAGTTTGGTATATTTTCCACTAAACTCTTTAACAACATCTTTATCCTGAAAATATTTATTAAAAAGTTTTGCTAAATCTTTTATTTCAATATCATCTCTCGCTCTCATAAATGTGTATTCAAAAAAGCCAATTACCATTGGGGATAAAATATAATAAAAGGTATTCTTTCTTGGGATATCAATTACCAATCCTTTATTAGCCATATTGTTTAATATTGATTTCAACTGTTCCTTTTCAATTCCTGTAAGCTCAACAAGTTGTTCCAATTTTACAGGATATATAGGAAATTTTGAACCAACCATTGCTTCACTTGTTGTGTAAAGTTTATGAAGAATTTCCATTAAAGTTTCATTTATAGGAGCTCCAACAGGATTTTTATTCAATCTTTCAGCCAATAATTTGTAAACTTCTTCCTTTGAATTAACAATATGTCCCATAATTAATATCCTTTCATTTTTAAAGTTTTTTAATACAAAATTCTTTTACTTAAAAGATTACACAATACAACAACATCTTCCTGCGAAAAGATGTATTGGATTAATTTATCAAATAAAAAGTCAAGAGAAGGTGGAAAATCTTCATCTCCTTTGTAATAAATTAATGTAATTGGAACTTTTGGAAATACATCAAATTCATAGGAAAAATCTCCAATTTCAAGTTGTTTGCCTTTTAACTTTAAACAAGCTTCTTTTAATGATTCTAAATCTTTATACTTTGCAAGTATTGGATTAATGTTTTTTGATGCAAAAACTGGGTAATAGTTAAAAGCTCCTGGAATATTTTTATAACTTATTAATTCTCCAGTTAAAGGCTTATCAACCATATTAAGAATGTATCTTAAAACCAAAATTTTTGCTGCAAGTGATACAGGTTTTTCATCTTCTCTTGAAATTTCACATTCAGGATGTTTAACAAAATGATTAATACCAAAAAAAGGAATTACAAATGTATTTCCTTTAATTACAGTACCTCCTCCAATTTTCACATTGGTTAATAAATGTTTAAATTGGGTTTTTTTAAATTGATCTTTTACTATTTCATAAGTAACTTCGTAATTTTTCTGTTTTTTGTAATCTAACTGCATAGTTGACTCCTTTATTCGTTGTTTCGTAATTCGTAGCTCGTGGTTCGTGTTTTTTCTTCTACCTTCCACCTTCTACCTTTATAAAAATTTCTCCATCCATAATTTCAAATTCAACAACATCCAGGTTTTTAACCCCTTATTTCCATAGTGAACTTCATTTACAAAATTATTAACATTTTTATAATTAAAAAATTCATAAAAAATTGATTTCTTTTTAAAAATATTAATTGTATAATCTTTAAATTTTCCATTAAAAAAATCATTTAAAGGTACTGGAAAGCTCCATTTGTGCCTGTAATAAATCTCTTCAGGAATTTCATTTTTAAAAGCTTCTTTTAAAATAAATTTTGTAATATCAAAATGTTCTGAAATTGTTCTTGCATTTTCAATAATTGCATCTAATTGAAATTTTTCATCTTTCCATTTAATTTTGTTTTTAAATGGTATTTTAAATGAAAATTCAACAAATTTGTAATCTGTAAATGGAGCTCTTGCTTCAACGCTCGCAGCCATTGTAGCATTATCAAGTCTTAAAAGTAATCCTGGTAGGTGAAATTTTAATAAAAAATAAGAAAATCTATCATATAAATTTGCATTTTCATTTTTATCAATTATCTTTTTAAATTCATCAATTATAAAATTATCTCTGTCAAGTTCATTTAATATTTCCTTATTTAACAAAAAAGACTTCTCTTTAAATGTGAAAACCGAATATGTATTATATAAAAATTCATAAATTGATGAAAAATTAATGTTCTTATAAAGTTTATTTAATTTTTCAATTTGAAAATTTTTAATTTCATCTGAAAAAAAATCAGGACAATTTTTTAAAATAAAAATTTTTATAAAATCATGAACTCCTCTTAAAAATATTCCATAACCACCTAAAATTTCATCTGAACCTTCTCCTGATAATACAACTGTGATATATTTTTTCAAATAATTACTTAAATAAAATATTAAAATTTCATTTGGTACATTTAAAGGGAAATCTTTAAAATTTAAATAATCCTCGAGAATATTAAAATAATCATTTTCAGGAAATATAACTTTTTCATTATCTGT